>NZ_JBUZTQ010000021.1:0-89556 GCF_055408445.1 Pseudomonas sp. B414
AAGTCATGGGAGAGGTGATGCAGGAAGCCTTGGCTATGCGGCATGATGCTCCGGCTTCAATTCAATAACCGTGTTGCACTCAGCTCCTGCAACCGCCGAAGTTTAAGTGGCCATGTACATCTTTCGCTTCGAAACGTAGAAGTTTCATCATTGAGTATCCTTACACATGAAAACACCATAATTTAACGCGAAGCAAGAAATAGCACAATGCCACCTCACGGCAACCCGTAAGGTGCGGATCTCTTCGCTGGAGGGCGCGCATATCATCCGCCTAGCCGGATCGGAACAATTCCATACACGCCTACGGTGACAACCAAGCAGGCTGAATAGCTCTTGGCTTCTGCATTTATGACTGGCCACTTATGACTGCAGCCCCCCCAGAACGCGGCACTCACTTTCGGCACAGAGAAGAACTAGGTTGCGGAAGTGATCGCAAAAGTTGCGGAAGCGATCATCAAATCCCAGACATAAAAAAACCCCGTAGACGCTAATCTACGGGGCTTTCGAATGTGGAGGCCGAAGCCGGAATCGAACCGGCGTGGGCGGATTTGCAATCCGCTGCATAACCATTTTGCTATTCGGCCAATTGTGCTTGAAATTTCGTTGAAAACTTCAAAAACAAGAGTTTGTTGCTGGCTTGTATCGCTACAAGCATTTGATTCTTCAGCACTTCAGGTTGTTGCCCCCGGGCTGATGGCGCGCATTATGTACTAGAACCTGGAAGCTGGCAACCCCCTGAATTCTAATAATTTTTAGTTATTTTCAGAGGGCCTGTTTTCAGATCACGACATTGCGCACAAATCGCAGTAAGCCGTCGCCTTCGTTGCGGTAGGCATGGGGCCGGTTGCTGGCGTACATGTAGAATTCGCCCGCACTAAAACGCAGTTCCTGCTCGTCGATCGCCAGGGTCAGACAGCCTTCTATTACGTAGAGCTGTTCGCTCCAGCCTTCGGCATCGGCCTGGGAGTGGTATTGCTCACCCGGCTCCAGGGTCCATTCCCATAGCTCCACTTCGCGGGTGGCCGTGGCCTTGGACAGCAGCACGGCTTTGCTCCCCGCATGGGTGCCTGTCCAGGCCACTTCATTGATGCGGCTTGGGTCCGGTGATCCCGGCGCCTGGATCAGGTCGCTGAACGCTACGTTCAATGCCTCGGCAACACGATCCAGGGTGCTCAGGCTGACGTTCTTTTCGCCCGCCTCGATGGCTACCAGCATTCTTCGACTAACCCCGGACAGTTCTGCCAGTGCGCTCTGGCTCAGGTGCGCCAACAGCCTGAGGCGGCGCACGTTGTGGCTGACGTGCTGCAAAACCGATGCGCGCTGTGAAGTTTCTTTGTGCACTATATTGCTCACCTTGTGGGTCTGCGCAGTATACTGCCCAGCTTTGACGCATTGTGCGTCTCCCTTCATGTAGCACGCAAGGTTGCGACGCCATTGAAATTTTCCAGACTGCTGTCTTTGACTTCCCGCTTCAGTAAAGCGGAGTGCGTGCTGATCCTGATCACCATGGTGTGGGGCATCACCTTTCTATTGGTGCAGCACGCGCTGACAGCCAGCGGGCCGATGTTTTTTGTGGGGCTGCGCTTTGCTGCTGCCGCGGCCATCGTCGCAGCCTTTTCAATTCGCAGCCTGGGCGGCATCACGTTGTTTGAGCTGAAGGCCGGGATGTTTATCGGCGTGTCGATCATGCTCGGTTACGGTTTGCAGACCATTGGCTTACAGACTATTCCAAGCAGCCAGTCAGCTTTTATTACCGCGCTCTACGTACCTTTCGTTCCTTTGCTGCAATGGCTGGTGCTGGGGCGCAGGCCCGGGCTGATGCCCAGCCTGGGGATCATGCTGGCCTTTACCGGGTTGATGTTGTTGTCCGGCCCCAGCGGTGCATCGCTGGATTTCAGCCCCGGTGAGATCGCCACCCTGATCAGTGCCATTGCCATAGCGGCGGAGATCATTTTGATCAGTGCTTATGCAGGCAAGGTGGATGTACGCCGGGTGACGGTGGTGCAACTCAGTACAGCGTCTATTCTGGCTTTTCTGATGATTATTCCTACGCAGGAGGCCATTCCTGACTTTTCGTGGCTATTGTTAGTCAGTGCGGTTGGTCTTGGCGCTGCCAGTGCGGTGATTCAAGTGGCAATGAATTGGGCACAGAAAAGTGTGTCACCGACCCGCGCCACCCTGATTTATGCCGGAGAGCCGGTCTGGGCAGGTATCGCCGGGCGCCTGGCGGGTGAACGCTTGCCCGGGATTGCGCTGCTGGGCGCAGCATTGATTGTTGCAGCGGTGATTGTCAGTGAGTTAAAAACCAAGGGTAAAAAGCTCGAAGAGCTTGAGCAAAAGCCAGGCGATGAGGCCTGCGATTAACCCAGTTACACGAAAATTCTTGATTCGAAGCGTTTGTACAGCGAGATGACTGAAGGAAACTTTTACCGGTTTTCGCCACTCTTTGTAGGATTCAGCCACAGGTTGACTGTTGGTGATCTGCACCTCGCCACGTATGATCGCTTACAAACTCCTGCAGATTAGAAGCCTATGTCCCTGATAGTTCTACTGCTTCTGCCCTTTATCGGCAGCTGTCTGGCGGCTGTTTTGCCGCACAACGCTCGTAACAGTGAATCCCTGCTGGCCGGCCTGATTGCTTTGGTCGGCACCATTCAAGTAGCCCTGCTCTATCCGCAAATCGCCCACGGCGGCGTGATTCGTGAAGAGTTTATGTGGCTGCCCAGTCTCGGCTTGAATTTTGTCCTGCGCCTGGACGGGTTCGCCTGGCTGTTCTCGATTCTGGTGCTGGGCATCGGCACGCTGGTGTCGCTGTACGCCCGTTATTACATGTCACCCGAAGACCCGGTGCCGCGCTTTTTTGCGTTTTTCCTGGCGTTTATGGGGGCCATGCTCGGCCTGGTGTTGTCGGGCAATTTGATTCAGATCGTGTTTTTCTGGGAGCTGACCAGCCTCTTCTCTTTCTTGCTGATTGGTTATTGGCACCACCGCTCGGATGCCCGACGCGGCGCTTATATGGCGCTGATGGTCACCGGCGCCGGGGGCTTGTGCTTGCTGGCGGGGGTCATGCTGCTTGGCCATGTGGTCGGCAGCTATGATCTGGATGCCGTGCTGGCAGCGGGCGACAAGATCCGCGCCCACAGTCTGTATCCGATCCTGCTCCCGCTTATCCTGATCGGCGCCCTGAGCAAAAGTGCGCAATTCCCGTTTCACTTCTGGCTGCCCCATGCCATGGCGGCACCCACCCCGGTATCGGCTTATCTGCACTCAGCAACCATGGTCAAGGCCGGGGTGTTTCTGCTGGCCCGGCTGTGGCCTTCGCTGTCGGGCAGTGAGGAATGGTTCTGGATTGTCAGCGGCGCCGGGGCCTGCACCCTGGTGCTGGGCGCTTACTGCGCGATGTTTCAGAATGACCTCAAGGGCCTGCTGGCCTACTCGACCATCAGCCATCTGGGCCTGATTACCCTGCTGCTGGGCCTGAACAGCCCGCTGGCAGCGGTTGCGGCGGTGTTCCATATCCTCAACCACGCCACTTTCAAGGCTTCGCTCTTTATGGCGGCGGGGATTATCGACCACGAGACCGGCACCCGGGATATCCGCAGGCTCAGTGGCCTGTACAAGCTGATGCCTTACACCGCGACCCTGGCCATGGTGGCCAGTGCCTCGATGGCCGGGGTGCCGCTGCTTAACGGTTTCCTGTCCAAAGAGATGTTCTTTGCCGAAACCGTGTTTATCAATTCCACGGCCTGGGTGGAAATCGCCCTGCCGGTTGTCGCGACCATTGCCGGTACCTTCAGCGTGGCTTATGCCCTGCGCTTTACCGTGGATGTGTTTTTCGGCCCGCCTGCCACCGACCTGCCGCATACCCCTCACGAGCCGCCGCGCTGGATGCGGGCTCCGGTTGAGTTGCTGGTGCTGACTTGCCTGACCGTGGGGATTTTCCCGGCACAGACTGTCGGCCCGCTGCTTGCCGCGGCCGCACAACCTGTAGTGGGCGGCGAGCTGCCCGAGTACAGCCTGGCCATCTGGCACGGTCTGAATGCGCCGATGATCATGAGCCTGATCGCCATGTCCGGCGGCATCCTGCTTTATATTTTGTTGCGCAAACAACTCAAGATCGATCGTTTCCCGCTGCCGCCGCTGATCCGCTACTTCAATGGCAAGCGCTTCTTCGAGCGCAGCCTGGTGGTGATCATGCGCGGCGCACGGCGCATCGAGCGGCGGATCAGCACCCAGCGCCTGCAAACCCAGTTGTTCCTGCTGATTCTGGCAGCCGTTATCGCCGGGCTGATCCCGATGCTGTACAGCGGCCTGGGCTGGGGTGACCGGCCGAAAATACCGGGGTCGATTGTCTTTATTACCCTGTGGCTGATTGCGATTGCCTGCGCCCTGGGCGCGGCCTGGCAAGCCAAGTATCACCGTCTCGCCGCCCTGACCATGGTCAGTGTGTGCGGGTTGATGACCTGCGTGACCTTCGTCTGGTTCTCGGCGCCGGATCTGGCCCTGACCCAACTGGTGGTCGAGGTGGTGACCACGGTGCTGATCCTGCTGGGCCTGCGCTGGTTGCCACGGCGTATTGAAGATGTCTCGCCATTGCCGGGCACCTTGCGCAAGGCACAGGTTCGCCGTCTGCGTGACTTGCTGCTGTCCACTGCGGTGGGCGGCGGCATGGCGCTGCTGTCCTACGCGATGCTGACCCGCCAGACGCCGAACGACATTTCCTCGTTCTACCTCAGCCGGGCCTTGCCCGAAGGCGGTGGCAGCAATGTGGTGAATGTGATGCTGGTGGATTTCCGTGGTTTTGACACCCTGGGTGAAATCACCGTTCTGGCCGCCGTGGCCCTGACTGTGTTTGCCCTGCTGCGCCGCTTCCGCCCGTCCAAGGAGAGCATGCAGCTCCCTGCCCAGCAACGCTTGCTGGCCAAGGATGTGATGACCGATCTGGTCAACCCGCGCAGCGCCAGTGATACCGCCCTGGGCTTTATGATGGTGCCGGCGGTGCTGGTGCGCCTGCTGCTGCCGATTGCCTTTATGGTGTCCATGTACCTGTTTATGCGCGGGCACAACCAGCCCGGCGGCGGTTTTGTCGCGGGCCTGGTGATGTCGGTGGCGTTTATCCTGCAATACATGGTGGCGGGCACGCAGTGGGTCGAAGCCCAGATGAGCCTGCGCCCGCTACGCTGGATGGGCACCGGCCTGCTGTTCGCGACCCTTACCGGCCTGGGCGCCATCGCGCTGGGTTATCCGTTCCTGACCACCCACACCGCCCACTTCAGCCTGCCGCTGCTGGGGGATATTCATGTGGCCAGCGCCCTGTTCTTCGATATTGGCGTGTATGCGGTGGTTGTTGGTGCAACCTTGCTGATCCTTACGGCGCTGGCTCACCAGTCCGTACGGGCCCATCGCCCGAGTAATCAGCTGGCCCCGCAGCCCGCCCTGGTAAACCAAGAAGGAGCCGCCTGATGGAAGAAGTCATCGCCATTGCTATCGGAGTATTGGCCGCATCGGGCACCTGGCTGGTATTGCGTCCGCGAACCTTTCAGGTGGTCATGGGCCTGTGCCTGCTGTCTTACGGGGTCAACCTGTTTATTTTCAGCATGGGCAGCCTGTTTATCGGCAAGGAGCCGGTGATCAAGGACGGCGTGCCCCAGGACCTGCTCAACTACACAGACCCGCTGCCCCAGGCACTGGTACTGACCGCTATCGTCATCAGTTTCGCCATGACCGCGCTGTTTCTGGTGGTCTTGCTGGCCTCTCGGGGCCTGACCGGTACCGACCACGTTGATGGCCGGGAGCCTAAAGAATGAATTTGATGCCGCACCTGATTGTCGCCCCCATCCTGCTGCCTCTGCTGACCGCAGCCTGCATGCTGATGCTGGGGGAGAAACACCGCCCGCTGAAAGCCCGAATCAATCTGATCTCCACCCTGATCGGCCTGGGCATTTCGGTGACGTTGCTGCTATGGACCCGTGAGCAGGCCATCCCTGCATCGATTGGCGTGTACTTGCCGAGCAACTGGCAAGTGCCCTTTGGTATTGCGTTGGTGGTCGATCACCTGAGCGCCCTGATGCTGGTGTTGACCGGGGTCATTGCCATCTGCGCCCTGCTGTTCGCCATGGCTCGCTGGGACCGCGCCGGGGCCAGCTTCCATGCATTGTTCCAGATCCAGCTGATGGGCCTGTACGGGGCCTTCCTGACCGCTGACCTGTTCAACCTGTTCGTGTTTTTCGAAGTACTGCTGGCCGCCTCCTACGGTTTGATGCTGCACGGTTCGGGCAAACCCCGGGTGTCGGCAGGGCTGCATTACATTTCGATCAACCTGCTGGCGTCGTCGCTGTTCCTGATCGGTGCGGCCTTGATCTATGGCGTTACTGGCACATTGAATATGGCCGACCTGGCGCTGAAGATTCCCTTGGTGCCCGAGGCCGATCGCGGCTTGCTGCATGCAGGTACAGCGATTCTGGCAGTGGCCTTTCTGGCCAAGGCAGGCATGTGGCCGCTGAACTTCTGGCTGGTACCGGCGTACTCGTCGGCCAGCGCTCCAGTGGCGGCCCTGTTTGCGATCATGACCAAGGTCGGCATCTACACTGTGCTGCGCCTGTGGACCCTGTTGTTCTCCGGGCAAGCCGGGGCTTCGGCGTACTTTGCCGGGGACTGGCTGATCTACGGTGGCATGGCCACTATCGTCTGCGCCGCCATTGCCATCCTCGCCGCCCAGCGACTGGAGCGCATGGCCAGCCTGAGCATTCTGGTGTCCGCCGGTATCCTGCTGTCGGCGGTGGGTTTCGCCCAGCCCAATCTGACTGCTGCTGCGCTGTTTTATCTGGTCAGTTCGACCCTGGCCCTGAGTGCGCTGTTCCTGCTGGCAGAGCTGATCGAGCGCTCGCGCTCCTCTGCCGACCTGGTGCTTGAGGACGATGCCGAACCGCAACCCAGCCTGACCGAACCAGCGCCACCCCCCCGGGGCAGCAACCTGGATGACGAGCAAAAAATCGTCGTCGGCCAGATCATCCCCTGGACCATGGCCTTTCTGGGCTTGAGTTTTATTGCCTGTGCCCTGCTGATTATTGGCATGCCGCCGCTGTCCGGGTTTATCGGCAAGCTAAGCCTGCTTAATGCCCTGCTCAACCCGCTGGGCCTGGGCAATGCAACCGATGCGCCGATTTCGATGGCGGCCTGGTGCCTGTTGGCGCTGTTGATTCTCTCGGGGCTGGCGTCACTGATCGCCTTTGCGCGCATGGGTATCCAACGTTTCTGGACGCCCCTGGAGCGCCCATCGCCGATCCTGCGCCGGATCGAATGCCTGCCCATCGTGTTGCTGCTGGGGCTGTGTGTACTGCTGACGTTCAAGGCTGAACCGGTATTGCGTTACACCCAGGCGGCTGCCGACACCCTGAACAACCCCGAGCGTTATGTCATGGCCGTGATCGGTACTCGACCGGTGCCAAGCCCGCAAGCCAAGGCCGCGATGCAGGAGGTGCAGCCATGAAGCGCCTGTTCCCTGCTCCCTGGTTGTCCCTGGCGCTGTGGGCGCTGTGGCTGCTGCTCAATCTTTCGCTGAGTGCCGGCAACCTGCTGCTGGGTGCCGCGCTGGCCATTCTGGCGCCGCTGATGTTTGCGCCATTGCGCCCGCTGCCAGTGCGCATCCGTCGCCCGGGGGTGATACTCAAGCTGTTCTTTCTGGTGGGCCGCGATGTGGTGTTGTCCAATATCGCCGTGGCCTGGGGTGTATTGCGCGCAGGCAAGTACCCGCCGCGTTCGCGCTTTATCAAGATCCCCCTGGATCTGCGTGATGCCAACGGCCTGGCGGCCCTGTCGATGATTACCACCGTGGTGCCCGGCACCATCTGGTCGGAACTGGCACTGGATCGTAGCGTGCTGTTGCTGCATGTATTTGATCTGGATGACGATGCGCAGTTTATCGAGCACTTCAAGACGGCCTATGAACGCCCATTGATGGAGATCTTTGAATGAGTGCCCTGCTCAACAATGCCATCCTGCTCAGCCTGTTTATTTTCAGCCTGGCGATGGTGCTGACCGTGATCCGCCTGTTCAAGGGCCCTTCGGCCCAGGACCGGGTTCTGGCGCTGGATTACCTGTATATCCTGGCCATGTTGATGATGCTGGTGCTGGGTATCCGCTATGCCAGTGACACTTACTTTGAAGGCGCGCTGCTGATTGCCCTGTTTGGCTTTGTCGGCTCTTTTGCGCTGGCTAAATTCCTGCTGCGTGGCGAGGTGATCGAATGAATGCTGTCGGCGAGTTGTCGCTCTGGATCGAGATACCGGTGGCGGTGCTGCTGGTGCTCAGCAGCCTGTTTGCCTTGTGCGGGGCCATTGGTTTGTTGCGCCTGAAGGAGTTTTTTCAGCGCATGCACCCACCGGCACTGGCGTCGACCCTTGGTGCGTGGGGCGTGGCGCTGGCGTCGATCTTGTATTTTTCTGCGCTTAAGTCGAGCCCGGTACTGCACGCCTGGCTGATGCCGATTTTGCTGTCGATCACCGTGCCGGTGACCACCTTGCTGCTGGCGCGAACTTCGCTGTTCCGCAAGCGCATGGCGGGTGAGGATGTGCCTGCGGAAGTCAGCAGTGGCGGGCGTAGCGAGAATGCTAACTGAACCTGTGGGAGCGAGCTACATCCAGCCCAACCAGCTCCAGTACGTCGCCGCAAACAGCAGCATCAGCAAATAACCCACCGCCGTAACGATCAAACCGACCTTGGCAAACTGTTTGGCGGTGAAGGTCTGCGTGCCCAGGCACACCATGTTCTGCGGGGCGTTGATCGGCAGGATAAACCCGTAGCTGACCACAAACCCCAGCAACATGGTCATGCCCAGGCGGTTGAATTCACCCGGCAAGGTTTGCAGCACCGCAATCAGGATCGGCAGCAAGGCCGAGGTCAGCGCGGTGGCACTGGCAAAGCCCAAATGAATCAAGATTAAAAACGCCCCCAGAATCGCAAATATCCCCAGTGGCCCGACCTGATCCAGCCCGGTATTGGCCACCACCTGCCCGCCCAGCCATTGCCCGGCCTGGGTGGTGAGCAATGCCGTGCCCAAGCTGATGCCGACCCCGAACACAATCACCGTGCCCCACGGGATACGCGCCTGCACATCTTTCCAGGTCATCACGCCAAAACGCGGCAACAGCAAGAACACCAGCCCGGCATAGGTCGTCGAGGTGGTGTCAAAGCTGTGCAGTTTGCCTTCAGTGGCCCATGCCAGCAGCAAGGCGATCGATACCCCCATCAGGCGTTTTTGCGGGCCTGTCATGGGGCCCAGTTCGGCCAGTGATTTTTCCACGGCTTCCTTGCCGCCGGGAATGCTGTCGCTCTCCGGTGGCAGCATTTTCAGCACCACAAACAACAGCACCGCCGACATGATAATGGCCCACGGCGCACCGGCGATCAGCCAGTCGAGCCAGTTCACCCGGGCACCGAGCATCTTGTCCATAAAGCCCACGGTGAGCAGGTTTTGCGCTGCCGCGGTTTGAATGCCGACGTTCCAGATACTGGTGCCCTGGGCCACGACAATCATGATACCGGCGGCGATATTCGAGCGTTTATCCACGCCAAAGGCCAGGATCACCCCCATCATGATCGGCACCACGCAGGCACTGCGGGCGGTGGCGCTGGGCACCACCAGGCTGAGCAGGATGGTTACTGCAATCGCCCCTAGCAGAATGCGCCGGGTGCTGGTGCCGATACGTGACAGCGTGACCAGGGCGATGCGCCGGTCCAGGCCGGTGTGGGTCATGGCGGCAGCGATAAACAGCGCACCCGCCACCAGGGCCAGGGCGGCATTGGAGAAGCCGGTCAGGGCCATGGTGATGCCGGCAGAGGTGCCGTAGAGCTTTGACGGGTCGGCCAGGGTCGGCGCCATGCCGATCAGGAACGCCATCAAGGAGGTGATCATGATGGCGCTGGCTTCGTACGATACGGCTTCGGTGATCCACACCACCACGGCAAAAGCCAGGATCGCCAGCATGCGATGACCGGCCACGGGCAAGTCGGCGGGTAATGGCAGCAGCAGGATGCCGATCATGACCAGCACCGCAATCACCAGGCCTATGGGGAGTTTCGCTTTTGCCGTTGCTGGCGTGGGGGTGGTTGCAGGGGCATTCATGGCCAATTCCTTGTGCTTGAAAACCCGTGCAGCATAGGTCATGAGCGGCCGTCGGGCTTTGATATTGATCAGCTCAGAAGCGAGATCAACAGCCCCTCACGGGCTCTTGGCTACTGGATCTTGTAGTGAAAGGTATTGCGCACCCCCGGCACCGTCACGGCCTGACCATCCACCAGCCGTGGCTGATAGCGGAACGTCGCCGCCGCCACCAGTGAAGGCCGGATAAACGCCGGGTGACAGTTACCCACGACCTTGGGATTGTCGACCTTGCCCTGTGGCGTCACTGAATACTCCACCGTGCAATCCCCTTCAATGCCCTTGTCCAGCGCACGCTGCGGGTAATCGGGGGCTTGCTTGCTGATGGGCAGGTACTGGCGCACATCCGCTGCCGCTGCTGCCTGTTGCGCTCGCCGGGCATTATCCGCGGCTGCAACCCGGGCCTGCTCAGCCGCTGCCTGCTGACGTTGCATCTCTACTTGAGCAACTTTTTGTTGCTCCACTTGCGCCTGTTTCTGCTCCTCCACACGTTTGCGCGCAAGCGCCGCCTGCTCCAGCTTGCGCGCCTGTATATGCGGGTCGACCTTGGGCTTTACCACCTCGGGTTTCGCCTCGACCACCGGCGCTGGCACCACCACTGGCAACGGCTCGGCTGCCGCTGGTGCAGCCACAGGTTCTGCAGGCACCATCACCAGCCGGGTTTTCAGGGTCGACGGGGTCGGTTCCGGCAACGATTGCTCCATGCTCCAGCCCAGTACCAAAAAGGCCACTAAGGCGCTGTGCAAGGCCAAGCTGACCACCAACGCCTGGCTGTTGTGCCACATCCGCGTCCAGGGCAACGGCTGCGCCTGTACCAACTGCCCATGCATCAACGCGGCACTCATTGCGGGGCCTCGGTCACCAGCCCCAGGTTGCTCACGCCACCTTGCTGCAGGGCCGCCATGGCCTTGACCACGCTGCCGTAACCCGCCTCGTTGTCAGCACGGATATACACTTGGGTGTCGCCGTCCTGTGCCACCACCTGGCCGATCTTGGCTTGCAATTCTTCAAGGCTGATGGCGCTATCTGTCTGGTTTTTGGTGTCCAGCTCACTGCCCAGGTTCCAGTAATAACCACCCTCGGCCTTGACCGACAAGGTCAGGATTTTTTGTTGGCTGTCATTGACCAGGGCTTCACTGGCGACCTTGGGCAACTCGATTTTCACCCCTTGGGTCAACATCGGTGCAGTCACCATAAAGATCACCAGCAGCACCAGCATCACGTCGATGTAAGGCACTACGTTCATTTCGGCCTTGGGCCCGTGTTTGCGCTGTGGTCGAGCAAGCATGTTGAAACTCCCTTTCAAGCAACGGCAGACATGTTCCGCGAACCGGCATGCAGGCTGCGGTACAGGCGTATCTGCACCTCATTGCCGAGGCTGTAATAACGGGTCAGCAGGGTCTGGCCACGGGCCGAGAAGCGGTTATAGGCAATCACCGCCGGGATCGCCGCAAACAGGCCGATGGCGGTAGCAATAAGCGCTTCGGCAATCCCCGGGGCGACGGTGGACAACGTTGCCTGCTGCACCTGGGACAGGCCGATAAAGGAGTTCATGATCCCCCATACGGTGCCAAACAGACCGATATAGGGGCTGACCGAACCCACGGTAGCCAAAAACTGCAGGCCTTTTTCCAGTCGAATTTCCTGCTCGCTGATGGCCACATACAGCGCCCGCTCAACCCCCTGCATCACGCCGTCGGCATCCACTCCTGGCTGCTGCTTGAGCTGGGCATATTCGGCGTAGGCAGAGGCAAACACCTGCTCGGCGCCAGCATCTTCATGGCTGACGTCGCGGCTTTCACGGTACAGCGCATTCAGCTCGCCCTGGGCCCGCAGGCGCTGGGCAAAGCTGTCCATATCGCGCTCGCTGCGGCGCAAAATGGCGCTGCGCCGCACGATCAGAAACCAGCTCAGCAGCGAGGCCAATAGCAGGGTCAGCATCACCCCTTTGACCAGCAGGCTGGCGTCGCTGATCAGGCCCCAGATCGTCATATGTTCCATGGTTGCGTGCATAGAGTTGCTCCAGTAAGGGGATAGGTATAAGCCAGTTAAATGACCGGGTTATGGCAAGTGCAGGGCCTTGGCCACTTCGCTCCAGGGGATGTATTTAAAGTTTTGCGCTTGCTCCGGCATGCGCTTGCGACCGTCCTGCACCACCAGCAGGCCTTGGCTCCAAGGGCCGCCGAGGTTGGCCGAGGTCACTTCAAGGCCATCGGTTTCCGATGCGCCATCGATTCCAGCAGCGGCATTCACCCCCACCCGAAATGCGCCGCGCAGGGCGTAAGGCGGCTCGGCGTCGATCACCACATAGCTGTCGTTGCCCTGGCTGGAGATCACCAGGTAGTTGTTTTTTTCAGTCTGATACAGGCCCATGCCTTCGATATCGTCATGCACCTGTTCACCCACCTTGATCACGCTGGTGAGGGTGGCAGGCTGATCGGGACGGGCATCCACCGCCCACACCGCGACATCCTCTTCACCGAGAAACAGGCGTTGGTTGCGATCGTCTGCCACGCACCCTTCAGGCTGGCTTTGCACCTTGAACTGGCGCACCAGTTCGCCTTCAACCTTGTTGCCCCTGGCGAACAGGCGGTGCTGCACAAAGGTGCCGTCCTTGTCGTTGGCAAAGCTGTAGATCTCACCGGTTGGCGCCTTGAACAGGCACAGGCCGTAGATGTCCTTGACCGGGGTGGCAATCTCGCCCGCCTCGTGCACCTCACCGCTGGCGCGATCGATGCTGAACACGCTCAGACTGTTGTGATCACGATTGGTCGCCACCGCCAGGTCTACGGTGCGTGAACCCAGGGTAAAGCCCGGGCGGATATCGACGTTGTTCAGGCGCCCGACCGGCAGATGCTGCACGCGCTTGCCCTGCAGGTCGTACACCTCAAGGCCCTGCTGCTTGTTGGTACCCAGCACGCGGCTCAGGGCCGGGGTTTGCGGGTTTACCCAGATAGCCGGGTCATCCGCCGCATCGCCCTGGCTCATCACCACCTCGGTTTGCACCACAGGTTTTACGCTCGGCAGTACCGCTGGCAATTTTGACGCAGTGGCTTTCCAGGCCAATGCGCCCTGGTACAGCTTGCTGCTGGCGCCGTCCTGTACCAGCAGTTCAAGATCTTGCGCGGTCTGGCGCAGCGCCAGGTGCTCAGGCTCGATCAAATCGCCTAGCGCCAGGCTGGCCACCGGCACCCAGCCCTTGCCCTGCTGCTGATAGAGATGTAATTGGGCGGCTTCTGGATCAAGCCCGAGCATCCCGCCCGGCACCAGCGCCATAGCTCCAGCCGCTTTTTTTACATTGCCGAAGGGCTCGACCATGGCCACGGGCGTGCGCTCGGCATCGGCCTCGGCATGCGCCGGGTAGGCCCACCAACCGACATTTTCTTCGTTGACGAACAGCTGCTGCGCGCCGTCGTCGACCTGGCAGAACTTGGCCTGGGGCGGCAATGGCAGGCTGCGTACCAACAGCGGCTTTTGCAGGCGCTGGCGGTCTGCCGCGACCAGCCATTGCTCACCCTTGCCCTCTTCGCCCACGGTAAACAGGTAGATATTGCTGGCGTCGTCCTGGTACAGGCATACACCATTCACCGCGTAGTCCCGGGCGGGCAGATAAGATGGGGCCTGCCATTGATGGCTCTTGGGGTCGAGGTTGAACAGCGCAACCTGCTGCTTGTCCTTGTCATTGCTGGCCACCAGCACCTGATCGCCCAGCACACGGCTGTCCAGGCCAGCAAACACGCCCGGTACACGGCTGAGGGTGTTGCCCTGTTTGTCGAGCAGCAGCAGACCTTCGCGCTTGCTCACCGCCAGGCGTTCGTCGGCGCTGGCGCCTGGCAAGTAACCCAGAGCCTGGGCCTTGCTGGTGGACCACTGTTGCAAGGTCGGCGCGGCCAGGTCGGCGGCCGCCTGGGCACTGCCTGCGCTCAGGCAGATCAACAGGGACAGCAGTCGGGGGTTGCGTTTGAACGTAGAAGTCATGGGTGATGCCTGTCCGTATAGGGATGTGAGACCGCGTTGCCTGTATCGCGAGCAAGCCCGCTCCCACAGAAATAAAGGGGGCGTCGAAACCTTAGAAATGGGTGAAGGTCAGGCCCAGGGAGTAGGTCGGGCCGTATTCTTCGTACTGGTTGTTGTAGCGGCGGTTGCCGCTGTAGACGAAGTACGGCTGATCCGTCAGGTTCTGGGCGTCGAACTTGATCTGCAGGTTTTTGGTCAGTGAGTAGCGGGCGCTGAAGTCGACAAAGGTCTGTGCATCGACATAGGTGTCGTGGGCTTTGTCGTTGATCCCGGCCAGTTCATACAGATAGTCGGATTTGTAATTGGCCGACAGGCGCAGGCTCAGCTTGTCGTCTTCCCAACCGAGCATCAGGTTGCCGACAGTCTTGGACTGGTTGGGCAAGTCGATATCGCGTTTCATATTGCTGCCGGTGGCCGCATCGAAGCCCTTGATGCTGGCGCTGGAGCGGCTGAAGGTGCTGTTGGCGCCCATGATCAGGCCGTTCCAGGGGGCTGGCAGCCAGTCGAACTTCTGCGAATAGGCCAGTTCCAGGCCGTAGAGCTTCGCGCTGTCGCCGTTGGCGTAGGTGTGCGCTTCGGTGAAGTCGACCCATTCGCCGCTGCCAGCCAGGTCGCTGTTGTAAACGAAGTTCTTGATGTCTTTGTAGAAGAGGAACGCCGACACCGTGCCCGCCTGCCCCATAAAGTGCTCAATGCCCAAATCGAAGTTGCTCGATTCCAGCGGCTTGAGGTTGGGGTTGCCGAACTCCGCCTTGTCATCCTCGATCACAAAACCCGGGGCCAGTTGACCAAAGGTCGGGCGCACCACAGAGTTAGTCCAGGCCGCACGTAGCTGGGTGTTTTTCGCCAGCTGATAGCGGGCGTGCAGCCCCGGCAACCAGTGATGGTAATTGCGCTTGGTGTCCTGGTCCTCAAACACGCCATCGCGCACGCCGGTGCCCTTGGCCTCGAACTCGGTGCCCTCGTAGCGCATGCCGGCGATAAAGCGCCAGTCGTCGATATCGACGGTGTTCATCAGGTACGCCGAGTTGATGTCTTCGCGCATGCTGAAGTCATTGGCCCGGGATGTTTGCTCGTCGTAGAAGTCGTTGGGGTTCAGGCCGCCAATCAGGTCCTTGATCGCCCCGCCGCTAATGCCCGGGCCGTACTGGCCAAGGTTGTAATGCAGATTGCCCTTGTTGAACTGGCTGAGGCTGAGCTGCTCGTCGCTAAAGCCCAGGTCCGAAAAGTCCTTGTAGGACCAGGCTTCGAGGTCGTTGTCCTTGTTGCGACGGCTGACCTTGCCACCGAATTTGACCTGCGAGGCATAGCCCTGCACGTCGTAGTCACGGGCCAGGTCCAGGCGGATATTTTTCTCGGTGTCCTTGGTGTATTGCTTCTGCCAGTCGACCTTGTCGAGGCTGAAATTGGCCGGGTCATAAAAGCCTGCGCCGATAATCGGCCGGGGTTTTTCGGTGTCATAAAAACCACCGTCACCAATGCTGGAATCGCCCTTGAACGTGGCCCCGGAAATGCCCCCCGGGTTGTCTTCACTGGACTCGCTGTAACCGGCCTGCCCGCTGAGGGTCCACAGGCCCATCATGCGTTCGCCGCCGAATACGTAGGACTGGATTTCCTGGGTTTCTTCACGCTGTTTGAGCTTGCGCTTGGTCTTGGTTTTGCCCACCTCGCCCTCGGCCTGGGCATCGGTAAACTCAAAGGCGGTGGAGTTGCGGGTTTCGCTGTCCTTGAAGCGGCTGTAGAGGGTGCGCAGGTACAGGCTGGTGTCATCGTCGGGCTTGTAGTCGAAATTCAAGCCAGCGCCGGTACGCTCGCGGCTGATGTCATAGACTCGCTGCTCGAAACTGTTGAGCTTTGCGCCCTCGCTAAAGTCCCAGTCGCCACCGGTTTCGACGTTGTCGGAGCGAAAGTCGCGTTTGTTCCAGCTCAGGGCCGCCGCCACCCCGAAGTTGTCAATGCCGTCGCCAAGGCTGAAGCGGTCACTGATGGCACCCGACACCTTGGGGCTGGTCTGGTGGCTGTTCTTGTTGTAACCGGCCTCGGTGCTGCCTGTGTAGAACAGCCCTTTATGGTCGAAGGCCGAGAGGCTTTGTACGTCCACCGTGCCACCCAGGGAGTTGGCGTCCATGTCCGGGGTCAGGGTCTTGATCACTGACAGCGACTGCACCAGCTCCGACGGCAACACGTCCAGGGCCACGGCGCGGCGGGCGCTTTCCGGGGACGGTACCAGGGTGCCGTTGATGGTCACGCTGTTGAGGTCCGGGCCCAGGCCGCGCACGCTGACAAAGCGACCTTCGCCCTGATCGCGTTCGATGCTGATACCGGGCAGGCGCTGCACCGCTTCGGCGACGTTGGCATCCGGCAGTTGCGCCACGCCATCGGCATGCACCACGCTTTCGATATTGTCCGAGCTGCGCTGCTGCTTGAGCGCCTTGTCCAGGCTGACGGCCTGCCCAACCACTTCAACGTGTTCGGTGGCGCCGCTGGCCGATGCCTCGGCAGCGCTCAGGCGCTCGCTGGCAATGGCGATAGCCAGTGCACTGAATGTAAAGCCGACCCACTGCGCCCTGCTGCGACACTTGTACATGTTTGTCCTCCCCCAAATACGCACTACAGGCCGGGCAAATGGCCCGACAACTTGGAAGCGAAAGCTAGGGTCGGCGGATGACAGCGCTGTGACAGTGTTCGGCCAAATGCCCGAAACAGAGGGTTTTTAACGGGGTTTTTCGGGGAAATGAGCTGATTTGACCTGTTCCTGCCTCCTTCTAAATGTGGCAGCGGGCTTGCTCGTGATGGCATCAACACGGTGCAACAGAACCACCGCAGCGCCTGTATCGCGAGCAAGCCCGCTCCCACAGTTTGGAGAGGCCGATGTTTAAGTTTTTTTGCACCACACACCTGAGCTGATTCGACCCACACCCCGCGTCATACAGCTGTCACACAGCTCTGTTGTGCTGACCGGCAATCGCTTTCGGCAGATATTTCATGACCTGGTTAAACGTACTTAAACACCATCGCTGGAAACTGTTATTGCTGGTGCTGGCGGCCAATATCGGCGTGCTGCTGAACCTGGCCTTCGGCACCCCCAAAGCCTTCAGCGAATGGCACTGGCTGGATATTTTCGGTGAAGGCGGCACCGCCCTGTTTATGCTGTTCTGGCTGGGGCTGGTGCTTAAAAGCCGGCCCACCGGGCGGGTGACCAACTACCTGGCCAGCGGCCTGTGCTTTATGTTTTTCTCCTGGTGGATGGATGTGCTCGACGAATTTATTCGCCTGCCCAAACACCTGCACTGGAACCACTGGCTGGAGTCAGGCCCCATGCCTGTCGGCATGATCCTGTTGACCATCGGCCTGTTCCACTGGCACCGCGAACAACAGGCCATCAACCAGCAAATGGAGAAACGCGAGCGGGTATTCCGCGAGCACCGTCTGTTCGACAAGCTCACGCCACTGGGCGGTGCCGAATACCTCAAGCGCCAGGTCAGCGACTGCCTGGCGCACAGTGTGCAACAGCAACAGCCGCTGTCCCTGCTGGCGCTGGATATAGACGATTTTGCCGCGATTAACCAGCACTACGGCCATGGCGAAGGTGATGCCGTGCTGCAAGCCCTTAGCCAGTTGCTGCTGCTCAACCTGCGCCGTCATGACCTGCTCTGCCGGTTGGCCGGTGACCGCTTTGTGGTGCTGCTGCCCAATACCGGCGAGAGCCAGGCCAGATTGCTGGCACTGGAGCTGCAACAGGCCGTGCAAAGCCTGGCCCACAAAACCCGGCAACATGGCGAGCGGGTGCATTTGCTGGCCAGTACCGCCGTGATCATGGTCGTCCATGAAGCGCCTGATGAGCTGCTCAAGCGCCTGAACCTGGCACTGGCACGGGCCAAGCCGCCACGGAGCAAACGCGCATGACGCTCAATACCCGCTGGTACGAAGCCGACAGCCGTTTTATTGCCGGGCATTATCAGCCCGCAACCCTGATTGACCTGGCGTTGTCCCGGGATATCGACAGCCATCGCCTGCTGCGCGGCACCGGCTTGTTTTACGACGATATTGTCGCCGGGCAAACCCGCCTCAGTCCGCAGCAATGCTTTGCCCTGATCGGTAATGCGCAGCGTCTGCTCGAAGCCGATGACAGCAGTTTTCTGTTTGGCCAACGCCTGTGGCCGGGGCATTACGGCCCGGCAAGCCATGCCCTGCAGCAAGCGCAAAATCTGGGGCAGGCCCTGGAAACCCTGATCCATCACCGCGCCTTGCTAAGCCCCTTGCTGACCCCACGCTTGTTGCTGGACGACAAATACGCCTATGTGTACTGGCTCGACAGTTGCGGTGCCCGGGAGCAATTGCGTTTTGTGCTGGAGGCCAGCATGACGGCACTTAAGGCCATGAGTCAGTGGCTCAGCGGCGAACGCCTGCCGTGGGAGTGCTGCTTCAGCCATGCCGAGCCGCGGTATGTGGAGCAGTACTGGGTGCATCTGGGCGAGAACAGCCAGTTCGGTTGCCAACTGGACATGATGCGCCTGCCCCGGGAATACCTGACCCGGCCCTGGCCCAGCGCCTCGGCGATAGCCCGGCAGGTGGCTTATCAGCAGGCCCAGGAGCAGTTGCACGAGTTGGGGTTCCGCACCAGCCTGCTTGACCGGCTGTATGTGTACCTGCGCAACAATGCGCAACAGGCACCCGGCCTTGAACAGGCGGCGCAGCATTTTTCAATGAGCCAGGCCACCCTCAAGCGCAAGCTGAACAAGCACGGCACGCATTTTCAGGCCCAGCAGGACCAGGCGCGCAAGCATATGGCGCTGTACCTGTACCAGATCAAGGGTTTGAGCCACGAGGCGGTTGCCGAGCACCTGAACTTCAACGACCCGGCGAATTTTCGCCGGGCGCTGAAACGCTGGACAGGGTGTACACCCAATTTAATCCGGCAGTTTTTGGCGTTGTGAGGTGGGAGCGAGCTTGCTCGCGATGCAGGCAAGCCTGCTCCCAGAGCTTTTGCGGTGTTCAGGTTAGCCCGCCAGTTCACGCAATCTGGCCAGCTCTTCAACTGCCAACGGGATGCCTTCATTCACCGATTTGGCCCGTTCGATAAAGCGCCGATCACCCGGCATGCGCTCAAGCCCAACCGCATGCATCTGCCGCACCAGTTCAGCGCTACGCTGGGCAAAGCTGTTGCCGCCGGATTTGCTCGGGTCGATCACGATCAGCAATTGCCCGGTCCACGGGGTTTGCGCACCCGGGTGTTGCGACCAGTCAAACTCAAACGAGAAATTACCGCCAGTCAGGGCCGCCGCCAGCAGTTCGACCATCATCGACAGTGCCGAGCCCTTGTGCCCGCCAAAGGGCAGCAAGGCACCCCCGTCGAGTATGGCTTTCGGGTCTTCAGTCGGCTCACCCTGCTTGTCCACTCCCATGCCCGCCGGCAGCGAGTGGCCCTTGCGCGCCGCAATTTGCACATCACCATGGGCAATGGCGCTGGTGGCCAGGTCGAAGACAATCGGGTGGCCATCTGCACGCGGCGCGGCAAAGGCAATCGGGTTGGTGCCAAACAGAGGCTTTTGCGCACCATGGGGCACCACGCAGGTCATGCTGTTGACCACGCTCAGGGCCACCAGGCCTTCCTCGGCAAATGGCTCGACATCGGGCCATAGCGCAGCAAAGTGATGGGAATTGCGAATCGCCAGTACCGCGATCCCGGCGCTGCGGGCTTTTTCCACCAGCAGTTCTCGCGCCGCCGCCAGCGCCGGCTGGGCAAAGCCACCGGCCGCATCCACGCGGATAAAGCCCGAAGCCACGTCTTCAACCACCGGCACGGCCTGACCGTTAACCCAGTTGCTGGCCAATGACGACAGATAACCCGCAATCCGGAACACACCATGACTGTAGGAACCATCACGCTGGGCTCGGGCGCAGTTATCGGCCAATACCCGAGCAACCTCTGGCGAGGTGCCATGACGCTCGAAAATCCGTTGCAGCAAGGCGGTCAATTCGGCGAGGGAAAGCGACTGCGTGGAAGACATTCTGGCGCTCCAATCTGATTATTTTTGTCTGAGGCAAACTATCCGGTTATGACAGTTCTCTGTCAATTGTTGACTTAATGACAGAAAACATTCACTTTCTGCAACGCGCTGAAATAAAAACAGGAAAGCAGTCGTGAGCCAGCCGATTAAACAACGCCTAGAAAGCAGTCTGTCAACCGCCGCCCCTTCGGGCCGGGCGATTGCCAGCTACATGCTGGCCAATCTTTACGAGCTGCCCTTTCAGACCGCCGCTGATATCGCCAGCAAACTGGGGGTCAGCGAATCCAGTGTCGGGCGCTTTTGTCGCTCGCTGGGTTACAGCCATTTCAAAGACCTGAAAAACGATCTCAAGGACGACCTGGGCGATGGCCCGTGGCTGGTCGGTGATCGCCTGCAAGAATTCCGCCAGCAGTCGAGCCAGAGCCCGCAGGCATTGCCGCGCAGCTTTGAGCTGGAAGTCGGCGCGCTGGTCAAGGTGTACGAATACAGCCTTACCCCGCAATGGCGCGCTGTCAGCCAGCGCTTGGCCACGCGGCGCAAGGTGTTTGTCGCAGGGTTCCAGACCGAGCGCGGCATCGCCGACTCCATGGTGCACTTGCTGCAATACCTGCGCGATGGCGTGCAACGGGTGGACGGCGCCGCCGGGCATTACGCCGATGTGCTGCTGTGCCCGGCCGAAGACTGCGCGCTGGTGGTATTTGAGGCCCGCCGTTATTCGCGTCACGCCCAGTTGCTGTGCCGCAAGGCGCGTGAGGCCGGCATTGAGGTCACGCTGATCACCGACACCTTCTGCGACTGGGCCGAGCAGGGCGCCAATGAAGTGTTTCGCGTGCCCACCGAGTTCAACCTGTTCTGGGAATCCACCTCGGCGATGCTGTCGCTGGTGCATTTGTTGATCAATGAAGTGTGCAAACAACTGGGACCTGACGTTGAGAAGCGTCTTGAGGCGACCGCGGCCTTACACAATGAGTTCGTGGGTTACACATCCTCACCCGGATCAAAACAATAAAACGAGGTGCTAGATGAAATACGTCATTCGCTTTGCAAGTGCATGTGCACTGGTGGCCGCCGTTGCAGCCAACGCTCACGCCGATACGCTGACTATCGCCACCGAAGGCGCCTACCCTCCCTTCAACACCACCAATTCGGACGGCACGGTATCGGGCTTTGACGTCGATATCACCAATGCCCTGTGCGAACGCATGAACGCGCAATGCAAGATTGTTGCCCAGGACTGGGACGGCATCATCCCCGGGCTGATGGCGAAAAAGTACGATGCCATCGTGGCGTCGATGATCGTGACCGATGAACGCAAAAAGAAAATCGCGTTCACCAATCACTACTACCGCACCCCGCTGTCGATCGCCGTACCCAAAGACTCTGATATCACCGATGCCCAGATCAACTTCAAGGGCCGCACCATCGGTGCCCAGGGTGCTGCAACCCAGGGCATTTACGCCGAAGATCACTACGAGAAAGCCGGGGCCAAGCTTAACCTCTACCCGACCCTGGACGAGGCCAATGCCGAGCTGAAAAACGGTCGCGTCGATGCCGTGATTGCCGACAAATTCCCGCTGCTGGAATGGATCAACAAGGCCAGTGACGACTGCTGCAAGATCATCGGTGACGTCGACGGCACCAATGCCGATGCGGCGATTGCCGTGCGCCAGAGCGACACGGTACTGCGCGAGCGCTTTAATAAGGCACTGGATGAAATCGTCGCTGACGGCACCTATAAAAAGATCTCCAGCAAGTACTTCGACTTCGACATTTACTGAGTCGCCTGCCCTCGTTTGAGGGCTTCCCTGCCTATAACCCTGCCCTGCGCCCAAAAGGTGCGCAGCGGCTGAATTTCGGCCCAATTTTGCCCGGGGATTCGAGCATGCTCGATCAACTCTCACTTCTTTCTTTCGCCAGTGGCGGCTGGGGCTCGGCATTGCTCGCCGGTGCCATGGTGACCATTGCCCTGGCCTTGAGCTGCCTGCCCATCGGCTTGCCCCTGGGCCTGGCCGTGGCCGTGGCGGCGCGCTCGAAAAACCGCTGGGTGCGGGCGTGGGCAACCACCTTCTCCACGGTATTCCGTGGTTTGCCGGAACTGCTGACGCTGCTGATCATTTACTACGGCTGCCAGATCGCCGCGCAAAAAATCCTCGCCATGATGGGTTACGATGCGCAGGTCACGATCAATACCTTCGTGGCCGCGATGGTTGCCTTCAGCCTGGTATTTGCCGCCTTCTCCAGTGAGATCTGGCTGGGCGCGTTCAAAACCATTCCCAAGGGCCAGTTCGAAGCCGCCTCGGCGCTGGGCCTGAGCAAATTCACCACATTCCGCAAGGTGGTGCTGCCACAACTGGCACGCATCGCCCTGCCCGGCCTGTCGAACAACTGGCTGTCGCTGCTCAAGGATACTTCGCTGGTGTCGACCATCTCCCTGGTGGACCTGATGCGCCAGACCAACCTGGCGGTCAGCGTGACCAAAGACCCGATGCTGTTCTACAGCGTCGCGTGCCTGGGCTATCTGTTTTTCTCGGCGATTTCCGGGCGGCTGTTCAGCTTCCTTGAACGCTACTTCAGCCGCCATCAACGGAGCGCGCAGCCATGAGCCTGGCGGAACTGCAAAACATGTTTCTCAACCCCGACCTGCTGGAACGCTACGGCCCGCGCTTTATCGACGGGTTGCTGGTGACCGGCAAGCTGGTGGCGATCTCCTTCACTCTCGGTGCTGTGCTGGGCTTGCTGATTGCCCTGGGCCGGTTATCGAGCAACCGCTTTTTGCGCAGCTTTACCGGCGCCTATGTGTACTTTTTCCGTGGCTCGCCGCTGCTGGCGCAACTGTTTTTGCTGTATTACGGCCTGGGTTCGTTCAAGGGCTTCTGGCAGGACGTGGGCTTGTGGTGGTTTTTCCGCGACGCCTGGTTCTGCACCTTGCTGGCCTTTACCCTCAACACGGCAGCGTACCAGGCCGAGATCCTGCGCGGCAGCATCCTGTCTGTGGCCCAGGGCCAGCGTGAAGCCTGCAAGGCCCTGAACCTGTCGCGCTGGACGGCCTTTCGCAAAATCATCCTGCCGCAATCGCTGCTGGTGGCCATCGGCCCGCTGGGCAATGAACTGATCCTGATGATCAAGGCCAGTGCCATTGCCTCGCTGGTGACCATTTACGACCTGATGGGCGTGACCAAGATGGCGTTCTCGCGCAGCTTCGACTTCCAGATCTACCTGTGGGCCGCCGTGCTCTACCTGCTGATCGTGGAAGTGGTGCGGCGCAGCCTGAAGCTGATCGAAGGCCGCCTCGGCCGCCATCTGCAATAAGCCCATTATTCGGGCTGCAAACACGGCCCCCGATTTAAGGATTTGTTTATGCACTGCGACACTATCGTTCTGGGAGCCGGCATCGTCGGCGTCAGTACCGCGTTGCAACTCCAGGCTCGCGGGCGCAACGTTGTGCTGCTCGACCGCGCCCAGCCGGGCAGCGGCACCAGCCATGGCAATGCCGGGCTGATCGAGCGTGCCAGCGTTATCCCCTACTCGTTCCCGCGGGAAATCGCGCGCCTGCTGCGCTATGGCCTCAACCAGCAATCAGATGTGCGCTACAGCCTCAAGCACCTGCCTAAAGCCGGGGCGTGGCTATTGAAGTACTGGCAGCAGTCCGGCCCGCAACAACTGGCCAAGGCCACCCGGGCCATGCTGCCGCTGATTGAAAAATGCGTCAGCGAACACGACCTGCTGGCCGAGCCTGCAGGGGTTACTGCGCTGATCGACGACAGCGGCTGGATCGAGGTCTATCGCACCCAGGCCGACTTCGACAAGGCCCAGCGCGATGCGGCAGGCCTGAGCGAATACAAGCTCAACTACCGGGTGCTCGGTGAGCAGCAAGTTCACGCCCTGGAACCGGGTTTGCACAGCGATGTGATCGGCGGCATCCACTGGCTCGACCCCAAGACCGTCAGCGATCCAGGGGGCCTGACCCGCGGCTATGCCGAGCTGTTTATCAAGCGCGGCGGCACCTTTGTCACCGGCGATGCCGCCAGCCTGCGGGCAACCGCCGGGCAATGGCAGGTGGAAAGCCAGAAGGGCCTGATTGTCGGCACTGAAGTGGTGGTTGCCCTGGGGCCGCAAGCACGGCAGATTTTCGAGCCGCTGGGTTATCGCATCCCGCTGGCCATCAAGCGCGGCTACCACATGCATTACGCGGCCAAGGACGGCCAGACCATGCAACACCCGATCCTCGATTCGGTGGGTGGTTATGTGTTGGCTCCCATGGTGGGCGGTATCCGTCTGACCACCGGGATCGAATTTGCCGACAGCGATGACCCGATCAACGAAATCCAGCTGCGCCGCTGCGAAGAGCGCGCCCAGCGTCTGTATCCGCTGGGCGAGCGGGTCGATGCCGAGCCCTGGCTGGGGCGTCGCCCGTGCCTGCCGGACATGTGCCCGGTGATCGGCCCTGGCAGCCGCCACAAGGGCCTGTGGTTCAACTTCGGGCATGCCCACCACGGCCTGACCCTGGGCCCGGTCAGCGGCCGCCTGCTGGCCGAAATGATGACCGGCGAAAAACCGTTCACCGACCCTGCGCCGTATAGCGCCGAGCGTTTTCACTGATAACTGGAGACACACCATGCACGCACAACCTGCTTACGTACACCCTGTGTCGCCAGTCACCGACACCCGCAAGGTGGTGGTGGATATCACTGGGCTGAACAAATACTACAGCGCCTTTCACGTGCTCAAGGGCATCGACCTGAAAGTGCGCGAAGGCGAACGTATCGTGCTGTGTGGCCCGTCCGGCTCCGGCAAATCGACGCTGATCCGCTGCATCAACCGCCTGGAAATTGCCGAGCAGGGTCGTATCCTGATCAACGACACCGACCTGTCACTGCCGACCCGTGAAGCGGCGAAAGTGCGCAGTGAAATCGGCATGGTGTTCCAGCATTTCAATCTATTCCCGCATATGAGCGTGATCGACAACTGCATCCTGGCGCCGATGTCGGTGCGTGGTATGTCGCGCAAAAAAGCCATTGAACTGGCGCAGCATTTTTTGACCAAGGTGGGCATTGCCAGCCAGGCGGACAAGTACCCGAGCCAGCTTTCGGGCGGACAGCAACAGCGCGTGGCGATCGCCCGGGCGCTGTGCATGGAGCCGAAGATCATGCTGTTTGACGAGCCGACTTCAGCGCTGGACCCGGAAATGGTCAGCGAAGTGCTGGACGTGATGGTCAATCTGGCCGGGAGTGGCATGACCATGATGTGCGTGACTCACGAAATGGGCTTTGCGCGTCAGGTGGCCGAGCGCGTGTTGTTCCTGGATGGCGGTATGGTGATCGAGGATTCGCCGCCGGAAGACTTCTTCAACGCCCCGAAAAGCCCGCGGGCCAAGGCGTTTTTAGCGCAGATCGTGCACTGACAACAGGGCTGGCTTGCCTGCGATGGCATCACTGCGGTGCTTCAGGCAAACCTCACCGCCTGCATCGCGAGCAGTCTCGCTCCCACAATGTTCCCTGCCAAGCTTGAATTTTGTAGGTGCCACAAAACTGTGGGAGCAGGCTTGCCTGCGATGGCATCACTGCGGTGCTTCAGGCAAACCTCACTGCCTGCATCGCGAGCAGGCTCGCTCCCACAATGTTCCCTGCCAAGCTTGAATTTTGTAGGTGCCACAAAACTGTGGGAGCAGGCTTGCCTGCGATGGCATCACTGCGGTGCTTCAGACAAACCTCACCGCCTGCATCGCGAGCAGGCTCGCTCCCACAATGTTCCCTGCCAAGTTTGAATTTTGTGGGCGCCACAAAACCTGTGGGAGCAGGCTTGCCTGCGATGGCATCACCGCGGTGTTCAGGTAAACCTCACCGCCTGCATCGCGAGCAGGCTCGCACCCACAATGTTCCCTGCCAAGCTTGAATTTTGTAGGTGCCACAAAACCTGTGGGAGCAGGCTTGCCTGCGATGGCATCAGCGCGGTGTTCAGGTAAACCTCACCGCCTGCATCGCGAGCAGGCTCGCTCCCACATAATGATCCCGGCAAGGTCTGAATTTTGTGGGTGCCACAAAACCTGTGGGAGCAGGCTTGCCTGCGATGGCATCACCGCGGTGTTCAGGTAAACCTCACCGCCTGCATCGCGAGCAGGCTCGCTCCCACAATATTCCCTGCCAAGTTTGAATTTTGTGGGTGCCACAAAACCTGTGGGAGCAGGCTTGCCTGCGATGGCATCACCGCGGTGCTTCAGACAAACCTCACCGCCTGCATCGCGAGCAGGCTCGCTCCCACAATGTTCCCTGCCAAGCTTGAATTTGTGGGTGCCACAAAACCTGTGGGAGCAGGCCGTGCGCTTAGAGTTGCGCCGCCAATCTCGACCCCTGATTGATCGCACGCTTGGCATCCAGCTCAGCTGCCACATCCGCACCACCGATCAAATGCACGCTCTGCCCGGCTTCAACCAGCCCATCATGCAATTCACGCAACGGGTCCTGCCCGGCACAAATCACAATATTGTCCACCGCCAACAGCTGCGGCTCACCCTCACCAATCCGAACATGCAAACCGGCATCATCAATGCTCAGGTATTCAACGCTGTTAAGCATCTGCACCTGCTTGTTTTTCAGCCCCGCGCGATGAATCCAGCCAGTGGTTTTACCCAGCCCGTCACCCACCTTGCTGGCCTTGCGCTGCAATAGGTACACCTCACGCGCAGGTGCATGCACCTCGGGCTTGATCCCGGCAACGCCGCCGCGAGCTTCAAGCTCGGTATCGATGCCCCACTCCTTCCAGAATGCTTCGCGATCCTGGCTGGTAGATACACCCTGGTGCACCAGAAACTCGGACACATCAAAACCAATCCCGCCCGCGCCAATCACCGCCACCTTGTTACCCACCGGCTTGCGCTGCAGGATCACGTCCAGATAGCTCAACACCTTGGGATTATCGATGCCCGCAATCGCCGGGGTACGCGGCGCAATCCCGGTAGCCAGAATAATTTCGTCAAACTGCCCTTCAACCAGTTGCTGCACATCCACACGGGTGTTCAAACATACCTCAACACCTGTGGTTTGCAGCTTGCGCTTGAAGTAACGCAGGGTTTCAAAAAACTCTTCCTTGCCCGGCACACGCTTGGCCACATTGAACTGGCCGCCGATCTCGCTGGCCGAGTCAAACAGCATCACCTCATGCCCGCGCTCCGCCGCTACAGTGGCAGCCGACAGCCCGGCAGGCCCGGCACCGACCACGGCAATTTTTTTCACGGCAATGGTCGGCAGGTAGTTAAGTTCGGTCTCATGACAGGCACGAGGGTTGACCAGGCAACTGGTCAGTTTGCCGCCAAAGGTATGGTCCAGGCAGGCCTGGTTGCAGCCGATGCAGGTGTTGATCTCATCACTGCGCCCCGCCGCTGCCTTGTTGACGAACTCCGGATCGGCCAGAAACGGACGAGCCATCGACACCATATCGGCATCACCATCAGCCAGGATCTGCTCGGCAATTTCCGGGGTGTTGATCCGGTTGGTGGTGATCAGCGGCACACTCACCGAACCTCGCAACTTGGCCGTGACCTTGCTGAACGCGCCGCGCGGCACCTTGGTGGCGATGGTCGGAATACGCGCTTCGTGCCAGCCGATCCCGGTGTTGATAAGGGTTGCACCGGCCGATTCGACCGCCTTGGCCAGTTGCACGACCTCTTCCCAGACGCTGCCGCCTGCCACCAGGTCGAGCATCGACAGACGATAGATAATAATGAAGTTCGGGCCTACGGCTTCGCGCACGCGGCGCACGATTTCCACCGGCAGGCGCATGCGGTTTGCGTAGCTGCCACCCCAGCGGTCGGTGCGCTGGTTGGTGTGCGCAGCCAGGAACTGGTTAATCAGATAGCCTTCCGACCCCATGATCTCGACGCCGTCATAACCGGCACTTTGCGCCAGTCTGGCGCAGGTCACGAAATCACTGATCTGTTTTTCGATGCCCTCTTCGTCCAGTTCCTTGGGCTTGAACGGGTTGATCGGTGCCTGGATCGCACTCGGCGCCACCTGGCGAGGGCTGTAGGCATAACGCCCGGCGTGGAGGATCTGCAGGCAGATCTTGCCGCCGGCATCGTGCACCGCCTGAGTGACGACCACATGCTTTTCGGCCTCTTCAACCGTGCTCAGCTTGGCTGCGCCGCTGTACACACCACCCTCGTCGTTGGGCGCAATGCCGCCGGTGACGATCAGGCCAACCCCGCCCCTGGCGCGCTCGGCAAAGTAGGCGGCCATACGCTCGAAACCACCGGGCTTTTCTTCCAGGCCGGTGTGCATCGAGCCCATCAGGCTGCGGTTGCGCAACGTGGTAAAGCCCAGGTCCAGCGGGGCGAGTAAGTGCGGGTAGTGAGTGGCAGTCATCGGTAAGCTCCACAACGGGCTAAATCACGGAACGCGGGACGCTCTGTGGCTCCCGTCGTTTAATAAGAGGCACAGTAAAGACTCAACCGAGCCCACTCAATGACCCAAAGTTACAAATTATTAACCCGAATGCGCAGCAGCCCTTGGCAAGCCAGCAGGCGCGGCCTACCCTAGAGGCTGAATTCCGCTGAAAGCTGTCTGTTCTATTTCTATGCGCAAACTTATTGGCTGCACCTTACTGATTGCCCTTCTCGCCGCTGCCAGTGGCTATGCCTGGTGGACCACGCAACGGGATGTTGGCCACTATCTGTCTGACCTGCGCATCGAGCTGGCCATTAACGATGGCGTCAACAACGACCGTGGCAACCTGCTGGGCATCGAGCCCGACCTGTCCCCCCGCGACTTTCAAAGCCTGGCGCTGATTCACCGCAAGCTGGCGGCATACCTCAACACTGCCCGCGATGCCGGCCTGGTCAACGATAAAACCGTCGTGGTGCTGCCCGAACATATCGGCACCTGGCTGATGTTTCGCGGTGAAAAAAACGAGCTGTACCAAGCGGCCAACCTTAATGACGCGATGCACTGGCTGGCCATCAGCAACCCCCTGGCGTTTACCCGCGCCTGGCTGCGCGCCGACGGTGAAAGCCGGACCAACGATGCCCGCTTGCGCATGAAAGCCAGTAACATGGCAGCCGATTACCAGACCCTGTTCGGCGGCCTGGCCAAGGAATTCGGCGTGACCCTGGTGGCCGGCAGCATTGCCCTGCCCGAACCGCGTATCGACAACGGCAAACTGCTGCCCGGCAGCGGCCCGCTGTACAACAGCAGCGTGGTGTTTGACCGCACGGGCGCAGCGCTGGGCACTCCCCAACGCCAGTTGCTGCCTACCTACGAAGAACAAAGCTATATCCAGCCCAGCCCCGACCATGAGTTGACTGTGGTGGACACCCCGGCCGGGCGCCTGGGCATTCTGATCGGCAGCGATAGCTGGTACCCCGAGAATTACCGCACCCTCAACGAAAAAGGCGCGCAACTGATTGCCGTACCGGCGTTTATTGTCGGCAAGACGACCTGGGACAAGCCTTGGGGCGGCTACAAAAGCGTATCGACCCCCAGCGAAATCAGCCTCAAGCCCGGCGAAGTCACAGAAGGCGACGCCTGGCACCGCCTGACCCTGACCAGCAGCCTGCCCAGCAGCACCGCCCAGGCGGGTGTCACCGTATTCCTGCGCGGCAAGTTCTGGGACAAGCACAGCACCGGCCAGGGCTTTGTCAGCCGTAACGGCCAGACCAGCCCGGATCAGCCCGTTACTGGCGCCCGCCTGCTGAATATCTGGTTGTAGTGGCATGAAACCGCTGCCGATGCGTCTGGGCGATCTTTCGGTCGGATTTGTCCAGGCCCTGACCGACGCCGTGCGCAGCTGTGAGCAAGACCCTGCGCCCCTGCTCGATCAGTTCGGCCTGGACGCGGCCCGCCTGGCCCAGCCGCTGGCACGTCTGTCGATCCCGCGCTATATGCGCCTGGGCCACGCCGCTATTATGCTGACCGGCGACCCGGCGCTGGGCCTGCGCATGGGTCAGCTCAGCCGTTTGAGCCAGGTGGGGCTGGCCGGTGTCACCGCAGCCCAGGCGCCCACGGTGCGCGAAGCGGCACGCACCCTGATTCGCTTTGAACCACTGTACGGCTCCAACTACCGCGGGCAATCGAGTTTGCATGAAGATGCCCGGGGTGCCTGGCTGCGGTTTTATTCGATCAGCCCGTATAACGCCTACAACCGTTTTGTGGTGGACTCGATCATTGCCGGCTGGTTGCAGCACCTGTCAGCGGTCGCGGCTCAACCCCTGAGCTGTGAACAGATCGATATCGAATTCAGCGAACCGGATTACGCTCTGCGCTACAGCAAACTGGGTTGTGCGGCGCTGCATTTTCGTGCCGAGACCAACCAGTTGCGCCTCAATCACGCCACCCTCGACCTGCGCAACCCGCAGCACTGCCCCAGCACCTGGGCCTATTTGCTGCAATTGTGCGAGCGGGAACTGGAGCAACTGACCCGCACCCGTAGCTTGCGTGAACGCATTACGCAATTGCTCGGGCCTTTGCTCAATGGTGGTCGTGAACCTGACCTGGAAGAAGTGGCGGCACGCCTGAAGCTGCCGACCTGGACCTTGCGCCGCAAGCTCACCGAGGAAGGCACGCAGTTTCGCGCCATTCTCAACGACACACGGCGCGACCTCGCCATGACCTATATCCGTGACACGGAACTGGCCTTCGGCGAAATCGCATATTTATTGGGGTTTGCCTCAGCCGAGGCGTTTCAGCGAGCGTTCAAGCGCTGGAATGCGCAGACGCCGGGCGAGTACCGGCGGCGTCAGCGCCAATCTGCCTGAAGCGATGCCGGGCTCAAAGCTCGGTCGCGTCGTCGGCAGGGTCCAGCGGGTCCAGCTCATAGGCCTGATACTCAAGCAGTTCTTCCTGATAATCGTCCATAGCAGCATCCTTTTTCAGTCTGTTTGTTTAGTCTTGCCTGAGCATAAAGTGCCCACATGAAGGAAAAATGACACCTTCACGGACACTGTCAAGACTCATTGATAAACGTAGCAGAGCTTTTGCGAATTACTGCACATTTATTGAACGGGGGAAGGCTCTACGGCGGCAGGCACAGGGGTGATAGCAGGCTCGGTTGCCGGAGTGACTACAGGCACCACCGGCGTAACCACTGCTGGCACCGTTACAGGGGCCACAGGGACCTCAACCGGGACAACGGGCTCAGTAGCTGGCGCTGGCACGACCGGCTCGCTGACAGGCGCCACGACAGGCGTTGGCACTATAACCGGCTCAGGGGCAGGCACAACCACCTCGGCCTTCACCGGCGCAGGCTCAGGCACGCCCAGGTCAGGCTTGGGTTGCTCCGGCACATGCACGGCCTTCTCTGCTTCCCTGGGCTTGGGCAGGAACACTTCGACCAGGCCAAAGAAGCGGTCATAGAACTGCGGCGAAGACACCGTCTCGCTGGCGACCTTGACCATGGAGTCATCGGTGGAGCCAATGGGCATCGACACCGAACCCAGCACACCCACCCCCAGACTGGCCGAGTTGTTGACTTTTTTCAGTGCATAACGGTCCTGCAGCGCATTGGCAAACATGGTGGCGTGATGCGCAGAGCCGCCATCGTCGGCGCAGACAATGTTAAAGCTGATTTCCAGATGGCTTTCACCGGTTTGCTGGAAGCTCTTGTGGCCGCTGATCATCTTCGGGTCGTTGCTGGTGATGATATAGCCCTGGCTGAGCAAAGCGCGGCGTGCGGCTTCGCACGAAGCCTTGTCGGTCACCGGGTAGTTGCGCGAGAACGTACCGGAGTCATCGAAGTTTTCATGCTCATAGATGGCTGTTTTCTTCGACGAGCAACCTGCGAGGCCAGCCAGCACAAAGGCGACTACAAAGGCACGCACGGGGAATGACATAAGCATTGAGGATCCTGAAGAGAACGGTACGGGGCGTATTGTGCATCAAGTCGTGATCTTGTGGGAGCGGGCTTGCTCGCCTGTCTGGCAAACCGCGTTGCTGCCATCGCAGGCAAGCCACACAAGAATTGTGTCGCACGCAAATTTGATGCTTGCGGGGATTATTGTGGGAGCGGGCTTGCCCGCGATTCAGGCGGCGCGGTCTGTCTGGCAAACCGCGTTGCTGCCATCGCAGGCAAGCCTGCTCCCACAGGTTTTGTGTCGCCCATAAAGCCTGACTGTTTGCAGAGCTATTGAGGGAGCGAGTTTGCAGCACCGCAGGGCAAATCCCGGGCACAAAAAAAGCGACCCGAAGGTCGCTTTCTTTGCAGCTTCAGGGAGTTCAAGGGCCCTGAAGCAAATATGGCGCAGCGGACGGGACTCGAACCCGCGACCCCCGGCGTGACAGGCCGGTATTCTAATCGACTGAACTACCGCTGCGTATCGCTCGGACTTGCATCCGTTTGAAACTTTAAAACCTGTGACTGATCAGCTTCGGTGCTGTTCAATCGCAAACCAGGCGCACCTGATTTGTACAAATATGGCGCAGCGGACGGGACTCGAACCCGCGACCCCCGGCGTGACAGGCCGGTATTCTAACCGACTGAACTACCGCTGCGCGTCGGTGGCAGCTCCTTTCGGAACGACCTTTCTCTTGCGAGAATCTCAAGAAGTGGTGGGTGATGACGGGATCGAACCGCCGACCCTCTGCTTGTAAGGCAGATGCTCTCCCAGCTGAGCTAATCACCCTTTGCTTCGTTGAGGCCGCGAAATTTACGCATCTAACGAAGCTAAGTCAAGGACAAGATTGGTTTTTTTCAAAATAAGCAAAAATTGTGACCAACCTGCAGCGAAGCTTACTCGCCGTAGATCATCTTCTTGCTCATACCGCCGTCAACCACAAACTCCTGCCCTGTGACAAAACCGGAATTACGTGACAACAACCATGCAACCATCGCTGCAACGTCTTCCACGCCCCCTACCCGGCCGGCCGGATGCTGGGCATGATCGGCATCTGTCAGCGGCTCTGCACGCCTCACAGAGGGGTCACGGGCATCAATCCAGCCCGGACTGACCGCATTGACCCGAATCTGCGGGCCAAGGCTGATGGCCAAGGCATGGGTCAACGCCAGCAAACCACCCTTGCTCGCCACGTAAGCCTCGGTATCAGGCTCCGACTGGCGGGCACGGGTGGAAGCCAGATTGACGATCGAACCGCAATGCGCACGCAGGTACGGCGCACAATGCTTGGCCAGCAACATGGGCCCGGTAAGGTTGACCGCCATGACCCGATTCCAGTGCTCCAGATCGAGGCTTTCCAGGGTCATGTTGTGCGGGTCGGCAATCGCGGCATTGCACACCAGCCCGTCGAGGCGCCCGAACTGGCCAAGGACTTGCGCCACACACTGGATGACATCGGCCTCAACCGACACATCCATGGTCACAAACCAGGCATTGTCACCCAGCACTTTGGCCACTTTCGCGCCCCGGGCCCGGTCAATGTCGGTCAACACCACTTGCCAGCCTTCACTGACCAGCCAGGCCGCAATACCCAGGCCAATGCCCCGCGCAGCGCCGGTTACCAGCGCTACGCGGCCATTGCCGCTGATCGGTGTTTCGAGTATCCAGTCGGTCACAGCGCCGCCAGGCCTCGTGCAAGGTCGGCTTGCAGGTCAGCCACATCTTCCAGGCCCACGGCAATGCGGATCAGGCTGTCACGAATACCCGCCGCTTCACGCTCTTGCGGCGCCAGGCGGCCGTGGGAAGTGGTCGCCGGATGGGTAATGGTGGTTTTGCTGTCACCCAGGTTGGCGGTAATCGAGATCAGTCGGGTTGCATCGATAAAGCGCCAGGCGCCCTCTTTGCCGCCCTTTACCTCAAAGCTGACCACCGCACCAAAGCCGCGCTGCTGACGCTGCGCCAGTTCGTACTGCGGATGGCTCTTGAGACCGGCATAGTGGACTTTCTCAACCCCGTCCTGCTGCTCCAGCCACTCGGCCAGGGCCTGGGCGCTGGCACAGTGAGCGCGCATGCGCAGGTTGAGGGTTTCCAGGCCCTTGAGGAAGATCCAGGCATTGAACGGGCTCAGGGTCGGCCCGGCGGTGCGCAGGAAGCCGACGATTTCTTTCATCAGCTCGCCACGACCGGCTACCACGCCGCCCATGCAACGGCCCTGGCCGTCGATGAACTTGGTGGCCGAATGCACCACGATATCCGCACCCAGCTTCAATGGCTGCTGCAGGGCTGGCGTACAGAAACAGTTGTCGACCACCAGCAGCGCGCCCTTGGCATGGGCGATTTCGGCCAGTGCGGCAATGTCTACCAGCTCGGCCAGCGGATTGGATGGCGACTCGACAAACAGCAGTTTGGTGTTGGGCTTGATCGCCGCGTCCCAGCCGGAAAGTTCGGCCAATGGCACGTAATCGACCTGCACACCAAAGCGCTTGAAGTACTTTTCAAACAGGCTGATGGTCGAACCGAATACGCTGCGCGACACCAGAATATGATCGCCAGCGCTGCACAGGCTCATCACCACCGACAGAATGGCTGCCATGCCGGTGGCAGTTGCCACGGCCTGCTCTGCCCCTTCCAGGGCGGCAATGCGCTCTTCGAAAGCACGAACGGTAGGGTTGGTGTAACGCGAGTAAACGTTGCCTGCCACCTCACCCGAGAACCGCGCTGCCGCGTCAGCCGCCGTGCGAAACACGTAGCTGGAGGTCAGGAACATCGCATCGCCGTGCTCGCCTTCTGGCGTACGGTGCTGGCCAGCACGCACCGCCAGGGTGTCGAACGCTACGCCGTCGAGGTCGCTGTCCAGCCGACCTGCATCCCAATCCTGACTCATGCTGCCCACTCCTTGCTTTGTATTGGTTTCTTGTTACTGAAGAAATGCAAACCGGCCCATCAGGGCCGGTTTGGTGAGATCTTAGTTGTTGTAGATGCCGATGGTGGCACCCACACCCTGGGCAACCACCTTGGACGCATCGTTGCGCGCACGCTCGATACGCTCCAGATAGTTGTCGTCGATATCACCGGTGACGTACTTGCCATCAAACACCGCACAATCGAACGCGTCAATCTTGATCTTGCCGCCACCCACTGCGTCGATCAGATCAGGCAGGTCCTGATAGATCAGCCAGTCGGCGCCGATCAGCTCGGCCACTTCCTGGGTGCTGCGGTTGTGTGCGATCAGCTCATGAGCGCTCGGCATGTCGATGCCATACACATTCGGATAGCGAACGGCCGGAGCCGCCGAGCAGAAGTAGACATTCTTGGCACCGGCTTCGCGGGCCATCTGAATGATCTGCTTGCAGGTGGTGCCGCGCACGATCGAGTCGTCCACCAGCATCACGTTCTTGCCACGGAATTCCAGTTCAATGGCATTGAGCTTCTGGCGCACGGATTTTTTACGTGCAGCCTGGCCCGGCATGATGAAGGTACGGCCGATGTAACGGTTTTTCACGAAGCCTTCGCGGAACTTGACGCCCAGGTGGTTGGCCAGTTCCAGCGCAGCACAGCGGCTGGTGTCCGGAATCGGGATAACCACGTCGATGTCGTGCTCAGGACGCTCGCGCAGGATTTTCTCGGCGAGTTTCTCGCCCATGCGCAGACGGGCCTTGTACACCGAAACACCGTCGATGATCGAATCCGGGCGCGCCAGGTACACGTGCTCGAAGATACACGGGGTCAGTTGCGGGTTTACCGCGCACTGACGGGTGTGCAGCTTGCCGTCTTCAGTGATGTACACCGCTTCGCCCGGGGCGAGGTCGCGAATCAGGGTAAAGCCCAGCACATCGAGGGAAACGCTCTCGGAAGCGATCATGTACTCGACGCCTTCGTCGGTATGACGCTGGCCGAAGACAATCGGGCGAATGCCGTTCGGGTCGCGGAAACCGACGATGCCGTAACCGGTGATCATCGCCACCACGGCGTAACCGCCACGGCAACGGTTGTGCACGTCGGCAACGGCAGCAAACACGTCTTCTTCAGTCGGCTGCAATTTGCCGCGCTGAGCCAGTTCGTGGGCGAAAACGTTGAGCAGCACTTCCGAATCGGAGTTGGTGTTGACGTGACGCAAGTCAGATTCGTAAATCTCCTTGGCCAGTTGCTCAACGTTGGTCAGGTTGCCGTTATGCGCCAGGGTGATGCCATACGGCGAGTTGACATAAAACGGCTGGGCTTCAGCTGAAGTCGAGCTGCCAGCGGTTGGATAGCGCACGTGACCAATGCCCACGTTGCCGACCAGACGCTGCATGTGACGCTGATGAAACACGTCACGAACCAGACCGTTGTCCTTGCGCAGAAATAACCGGCCATTATGGCTGGTCACAATACCGGCAGCATCCTGGCCGCGGTGCTGGAGGACGGTTAGCGCGTCATACAGCGCCTGATTGACGTTCGACTTACCGACGATACCGACGATGCCACACATGCGACGCAACCCCTACTTAATGGATCTGAACTGAACACCACTCACTTGGGCTGGGTAGCCGGCAAGAGGTGCTCCTTGAACGGAATGTCAGCGGGTACGCTGATTCCGCTGGCCAGCCACTGACTGCTCCACCCCAGAATGAGGTTTTTGGACCAGTCGGCAACCAATAGAAATTGTGGCACGAGCCGCGACTCTTGCCACCATGAGTCTTGCTGTACCGGCCCCAGGCTCAACAGCCCGACCGCAATGACCACCAGCAATGCGCCACGCGCAGCGCCGAAGGCCATGCCGAGAAAACGATCGGTCCCGGACAGGCCGGTGACGCGAATCAGTTCGCCGATAAGAAAATTGATCATTGCGCCTACCAGAAGGGTGGCGACAAACATGATGGTGCACCCGACTATGACCCGGGCGGAAGGTGTTTCGATGTATCCGGAGAGATATTGAGACAGTGAACCGCCGAACATCCAGGCGACGACGCCGGCAATGATCCAGGTGCACAGCGACAATGCTTCTTTTACGAAGCCGCGCTTCAAGCTGATCAAAGCGGAGATGGCGATAATTGCAACGATCGCCCAGTCAACCCAGGTAAATGGCACAGTTCAGCCTACGGACAGATAAGGCGGCGCATTTTAGCAGAGCGCCGCCGCTCAGGTAAGCCGATTTATCCACGCCAGAGCAATCAGATTGAACCTTTTTGCCGCCTTAATTACGTTCAGGCTGGAAGCGCACCACAAAACCCTTGAGATTCTGCTGTTTACCGAGCAAATCACGCAGGCGGTCGGCCTCTGCACGCTCCAGCAAGGGACCGACAAAAACCCGGTTCATTCCGCCTGAAGACCGCACGTAAGCGTTATAGCCTTGATTGCGAAGGGTTTTTTGCAAGTTATCGGCACTCGCCCGATTGGACAAGCTGACCAGCTGCACCGACCAGCTGATCGGCAAACCGTTGGGATCAACCCGCTTTTGCGTGGTATCCAGCTTGGCAGGGGCCTGGGCAACGGTTTGCGCCGGGGTGACGACCGGTGGTTTAGGCGTGGCCACTGCAGGCTTTGCCACTACCGGTGCGACCGGCGCTGGCGCCTGCTGCTGAACAACCGGCTGTTCAACCGGGGCCGGCTCTTCAGCGATAACCTGCGGCTCAGGCACGGCAACCGGCTCAACCTGAACCTGCGGCATCACCGGCATTTCAGGTGCGCTCGGCGCATCGACCTGAATCTGACGCTGTTCGTCCTGACGGGAGAACAACATCGGCAGGAAAATAACCGCCAGCGCCACCAGCACCAGGGCGCCGACCATCCGTTGTTTGTACGCCTTATCCAGCAAAGCCATTTGCAGCCTCCTGCGTGGCACGCCGCCCCAACCACTCGAGCGCCTCAGCAACACAATAAAATGATCCGAACAACAGAATTTCGTCTTCAGCCGTAGCCCGCTCACACTGGGCCTCAAGCGCTGCCATCACACTGGCATGCGCCGAAACAGAAGCACCCAGCCCCTGCAGGGCGGCCTCGACTTCAGCAGCCGGGCGCGTGCGCGGCGTATCCAGCGGGGCAACGGCCCAGTGCCCGACCGACCCGGCCAGCTGTGACACTACGCCATCCAGGTCCTTGTCGGCCAGCAAACCGAACACCGCCAGGCGCTTACCTGCCACCGGCCGCTGGGCCAGACGGCGCACCAGGTACTCGGCGGCATGGGGGTTGTGCCCCACATCCAGCAGCAGATTCAGGGGCTTGCCCTTCCAGCTGAACTGGCGACGGTCCAGGCGCCCGGTAACACACGTAGCTGTCAGCGCACCGACGATCTGCTCTGGCTGCCAGGGCAGATCGGTCAACGCATAGGCCTGCAGGGCCAGTGCTGCGTTTTCCATAGGCAAATCCAGCAGCGGGATATCGCGCAGCTCGACTACCTGCCCTTGAGCATCCAGACCCCGCCAATGCCAAACCTGATCGGTACTGGCCAGATCAAAGTCGCGACCGCGCAAAAACAGCGGGCAACCCAGCTCCTTGGCCTTGTCGAGCAGTGTGTGCGGGGGATTCAGGTCGCCACACAGGGCCGGCTTGCCCGCACGGAAAATCCCGGCCTTTTCATAGGCCACGGACTCACGGGTATTGCCCAGGTATTCGATATGATCCACACCGATGCTGGTCACCAGCGCCATATCGGCATCGACCAGATTGACCGCGTCCAGTCGTCCGCCCAGACCGACTTCCAGCACCACGGCATCCAGCTGGGCACGCTCGAACAGCCAGAAGGCGGCCAGCGTACCCATTTCAAAATAAGTCAGGGAAGTCTCGCCGCGCCCTGCATCCAGGGCCGCAAAGGCCTCGCAAAGCAGCTCGTCAGAGACTTCAACACCGTCAATTTGTACGCGCTCGTTATAGCGCAGCAGGTGGGGCGAGCTGTAAACCCCCACCTTGAGCCCCTGCGCCTGCAGCAACGAAGCCACAAACGCACAGGTCGAGCCCTTGCCATTGGTACCCGTAACCGTCACCACCCGAGGCGCAGGCTTTTGCAAGCCCATGCGGTTCGTTACCTCGCGTGCGCGATCCAGGCCCATGTCGATGGCCGCCGGATGCAGCTGTTCAAGATAGGCGAGCCACTCGCCAAGGGTGCGCTGGGTCATAGGTTTGCAGGTGCCGGCGGAACAACGATGGTTTCAACAGGCGCGGCCACAAACACCGGTGTCGGCAAGCCCATCATTTGTGCCAGCAGGTTACCCAGGCGTGGGCGCAACTCCTGGCGCGCAACGATCAGGTCGATTGCGCCGTGCTCCAGCAGGAACTCGCTGCGCTGGAAGCCTTCCGGCAGTTTTTCGCGCACGGTCTGCTCGATTACCCGCGGGCCGGCAAAGCCGATCAGCGCTTTGGGCTCAGCCACGATCACGTCACCGAGCATTGCCAGGCTGGCGGAAACGCCACCGTACACCGGATCGGTCAGCACCGAGATAAACGGGATGCCTTCTTCACGCAGACGCGCCAGTACCGCAGAGGTCTTGGCCATTTGCATCAGGGAGATCAGGGCTTCCTGCATCCGCGCACCACCAGAGGCCGCGAAGCAGATCATCGGGCAGCGGTTTTCCAGGGCGTAGTTGGCGGCACGAACGAAACGCTCACCGACGATGGCACCCATCGAGCCACCCATAAAGGAGAACTCGAAGGCCGATACCACCACTGGCATGCCCAGCAAGGTACCGCTCATGGAGATCAGCGCGTCTTTTTCGCCGGTCTGCTTTTGTGCGCCAACCAGACGGTCCTTGTACTTCTTGCTGTCGCGGAACTTCAGGCGGTCAACCGGCTCCAGGTCTGCACCCAGCTCGGCACGGCCGTCGGCGTCGAGGAAGATATCGATGCGCGCACGTGCGCCGATGCGCATGTGGTGATTGCATTTCGGGCAAACGTCCAGGGTCTTTTCCAGCTCCGGACGATAAAGCACAGCGTCGCAAGACGGGCATTTGTGCCACAGGCCTTCAGGTACCGAGCTCTTTTTGACCTCGGAACGCATGATCGAAGGAATCAGCTTGTCTACCAACCAGTTGCTCATGCTTTCTTTCTCCAGTACCGGTGGCCAGAACAGTTGAGTTCAGGCCCCGTGTATGCCCTTGAGCTAAATTCATTAGGTGTGTGGCGATGATTGCCAGGGCGCGGTCAGCACACGGCAAACCAGCAAAACCCTGCAACCCTCAGCCGTCCCGACAACACGCCGCAGAGCGGTTGCCACTTTAATTTCTGCCCGTCATACCACCGGGCCCGCCTGCTTTTCAGGACGGTAATGATGGACGGCGGCTAAATGCCAGCCGTCACATCGGGCATCAGTTTGTTGTACGTACTGCTCGCATAAAGCCACGAATCTTGTCGTGATCCTTGATGCCCTTGCTTTTTTCCACCCCGCCGCTGACATCCACGGCATAAGGCTGAACCCGGGCAATGGCGTCTGCGACGTTGTCGACAGTCAAACCACCGGCCAAAATAATCGGTTTGTGCAAACCCTGAGGTATCAAAGACCAGTCAAATGCCTGACCAGTTCCACCGGGCACGCCTTCAACATAGGCATCGAGCAAAATACCGCTGGCCCCTGCATATGCCTTGCAGGCACCGGCGATGTCATCACCGGCCTTTACCCGCAGGGCCTTGATATAAGGGCGGTGATAACCCTCGCACTGCTCCGGGGTTTCATCGCCATGAAACTGCAGCAGATCCAGCGGTACGGCATCCAGGGTTTCGTTCAGTTCACAGGCGCTGGCATTGACGAACAGCCCCACCGTGGTCACAAAAGGTGGCAGCGCTGCAATTATCGCTCGCGCTTGCGACGCCGTGACTGCCCGCGGGCTTTTGGCGTAGAACACAAAGCCTATGGCGTCAGCACCGGCCTCGACAGCAGCCAGTGCATCTTCTATGCGGGTAATACCGCAGATCTTGCTGCGAACAACGGACATCTCGATAACACCCCGAACGCGAAAGTCCCGGATGGTAACAAATGCTTATCCGGGCGTCAGCCGTCCAGGCCGCTAAAACCGGTCAAGAAATGTGGACCAATGTAACGTTCCGGCAATTGGAACTCATCGCGGTACTCCACTTGCACCAGATAAAGGCCGTAAGGATGTGCCGTCACACCACCGGAGCGGCGCTCGCGGCTTTCCAGCACTTCCTTGATCCACTCCACCGGGCGCTCGCCGGTACCGATGGTCATCAGCACGCCAGCAATATTGCGCACCATATGATGCAGAAAGGCACTGGCACGAATATCCAGCACGATCATATTGCCGTGACGGGTCACGCGCAGATGGTGCATTTCCTTGATCGGCGATTTGGCCTGGCATTGACCGGCACGGAAGGCGCTGAAATCATGTACACCCAGCAGGTATCGGGCGGCCTCGGCCATGCGTTCGACATCCAGCGGACGGTGGTTCCAGGTGATTTCCTGATTCAAATGCGCAGGCCGAATCTGATCGTTGTAGATCACATAGCGGTAGCGCCGGGCAATGGCCTTGAAGCGCGCATGAAAATCTGCGGGCATGACTTTGGCCCAGCTGACACTGATGTCATGGGGCAGATTGATATTGGCGCCCATCACCCAGGCTTTCAGCGAGCGCTCGGCCTGGGTGTCAAAGTGCACCACTTGCCCGCAGGCATGCACACCGGCGTCGGTACGCCCGGCGCACATTAGTGAAACCGGCGAGTCTGCGACTTTGGAGAGGGCGTTTTCCAGGGTTTCCTGGACTGTCAGCACGCCATTGGCCTGACGCTGCCAGCCGCTGTAGCGCGAGCCTTTGTACTCAACGCCAAGGGCGATCCGGTAAAAACCTTCGGCAGCCATTTCAGCGGCTGGGTTATCTATATTTGCCAAGGACTTACAGCCTGCTCATAAACGCAAAGGCGGGCATTATAAGGCTCACGAGGCAAGACGCCATGAAACAAATGATTAGCGCGCAACAAAACCCAGGCATCCAGGTAAAAGTAACTGTGTAGATGCAGGCGATGCGGCCTGTCAAGCAAACCGCAGTGATGCCATCGCGAGCAAGCTCGCTCCCACAATAGTCCCTGCAAAGCCCGGATTTTGTATTCGGCGCAGAAAACCTGTGGGAACTGGCTTGCCTGCGATGCAGGCGATGCGGCCTGTCAGGCAAACCGCAGTGATGCCATCGCGAGCAAGACCCCCCAGAAAGGTCAGGTCAACCGCGAGAGCATTTCCAGCGCTTCGGCCTGTTGCTGTGCATTACCCTCTTCCATGACCTCGGTGAGGATATCCCGCGCACCTTCGTCGTCACCCATATCAATATAGGCCTGGGCCAGATCAAGCTTGGTCGCGGTTTCATCGGCGCCCGAGAGGAAATCGAACTCCGGTTCATCATCGGCAAATGGCTCAACCGTCGACGACTGTTCAAGGCTTTGCGACAGGCGATGCAGCTCTGCGTTGACCTTGTCCAGCTCAAGGGAAAAGCTGTCCGGCGCCGCAGCAGCCGCAGGAGCCTCTTCTGCCAGGGACAAATCAAAGTCCGCAGGCAGCTCCAGATCAAAGTCCGCGGCCGTTTCGTCAGCCGCCTGGGCCTGTTGCTCAAGTACCGCTTCAAAGCTGTCGGCCGCCGGCTGATCGGGGCTCGGCTCAGTCGGCACTACAGCAGGTGAAGCCGCCTCAAGCTCATCCAGGCTCAGGTCAAAATCGTGATCAAACTCTTCAACGGGAGGGATAACCTCAGGCTGCGCCTCGACCTCACGATCATCGCGCATCATCTCCTGGACAAACTGCGCCTGTAGCTGGGTCGCCACGGCCGCAGTGGCAATGCCCGCGGCTGCACCCACCAGCATGCCCGGGTAACGCTGTTTTAGCTGTTCAACCTGGGCGTGATTCTTGCCATTGGCAACCAGTTGACGCTCTTGAGCGATAAAGGCTTCACGCTCGCCCTGCTCGCCGTATACCTGCATCAATTTAAGGCGCAAATCGCTGCGCTGCGGCTCCTGGACGATCGCAGCCTTAAGCAGCGCTGCAGCTTCGTCCAGTTGACGCTGGCCGATCAATCGTTCAGCCTGCTCCAGCACATCAGCAGCAGGTTTGGCCAACGAGACGGCTGCGACAACAGGCGCTGCGGTTTCAACTACAGGGGCCGCTTTTGGAGCCGGTGCCGGTGCTTGCTCGAGATTGACGCTGCGCGAAGCTGTTTCAAGGCCGTCAAAGCTGCTCGGCGGCATATCCAGATCAGCCGAAAACTCGGCTTCATGCTCAAGATCCCGGGCCATTCGCGCATGTTTTTGCGCCTCCTGCATGGCATTGCGACGACGCACCAGGAGCAATAGCAGAAGCAGCAACAAGACCACTCCGCCACCCATCAGGCCCAGTAGTAGCGGGCTACCCAGCAAGTCCTGGATTTTTCGCTCGTTACCTGGCGTCGCCACGCTGTCAACCGGGGCTGGTGCGACGGCCGTAGCAGGCGCACCCTCGATGGCCGGTGCAATATCCGCTTCCGGCGCATCCTCTGCCTGCGCCGCAAGCTGTGCCGGTATCGCAGCTGCAGGGTCAACAGGAGCCCCCTTCTCGGCCTCCAGCCTGGCCAACTGATCGTTTTTCAACTGAATCAGACGTTGCAGCTTGTCCAACTGGCTTTGCAAATCCTGCATCCGGCTTTGTAGCTCGGCATTTTCACGACGGCTGGAGTCCAGACTCTCCTGGGTCAGCGCCAGCTTGTCGCTTAATGCCTTGGCATCACCCGCAGCGCCCTTGCCCGCCTCACCTGAAACCAGGCTCAGGGCGTCCGGCTGTACGGCTGTGGCCGCAGGTGTCTGTACGGGCTTGCGACCGGTTGCGTCCAGTTGCTGAGGCAATGGCACGGTACGACGCCCATTGCGCCAGTCGGCATTTTGCGACGCAACTTCGTTGATAGCCTTGGCCAGAGGCAATTGCACGCTTTGCTCGGCACTCGGCAAACGCAGGACCTGGCCGGTTTTAAGACGGTTGATATTGCCGTTGATAAAGGCATCCGGGTTAAGCGCCTGGATTGCCAGCATGGTCTGCTGCACCGAGCCGCCATTGCGCGCTTTGGCAGCAATTTCCCACAGGGTGTCGCGGGCAGTTGTGGTGTATTGCGCAGATTCTGCAGAGGCAGGTGCCGAAGCCGACGCTGCGGCAGCGGTCTGCGGCGAGAACTTGGCCGGGTCGAACAATACGCTGTAGTCGCGCATCAAGCGGCCGTTGGGCCACATCACCTGCACCAGGAATTTTACGAAAGGCTCGGACAGCGGCTGGCTGGACGTGACACGCAACACGCTCTTGCCGTCGGCATTGATCACCGGCGTGAAGCGCAGATCATCCAGATAGGCCGGACGCGGCACCCCGGCATTGCTGAAGTCCTGCTCGGGGGCCAGGCTCGGCACCACTTGCGCGGCAGTCAGGTCCTTGACATCGAGCAGCTCGATTTCTGCCAGCAACGGTTGGTTGCGGGTCGACTTGAGTGTCAGCTCCCCAAGCTCAAGCGCTTGCGCCATACCGGATGACAGTGCCGAAGCGGCAGCGATTGCCAACACCAATTTGCGAACCTGAACCATAGCCCCTTCCTTATTGGTACAAGCCTCGTCCCACGAGACCTGTATAGCTGCCAAGTATCTTTTACAGCTGTGCTTTTATCAACAACTCAGCCAACTGCACGGCGTTCAATGCCGCACCTTTGCGCACATTATCCGAGGTCAGCCACAGATTGAGTTGTGAGCTGTCATCGACACCGTGGCGCACGCGACCGACATACACCACGTCCTGACCCACTGCATCCCCTACAGCTGTAGGATAGTCGCCATCTTCGACCAGCTCGATACAATCGCCCGCTTCAAGCGCGGCATTCACTGCTTCCAGATCCACCGGCCCGGCCAGTTGCAGGGACACACTGAAGCTATCGCCAAAAAACACCGGCGCTTGAATGCAGCTGACCGATATTTTCAGCATAGGCATGCCCAGCACTTCGCGCAGCTCGGTTACCAGGCGTTTTTCCAACGGCACATGACCCTGGGCATCCGGCTTGCCGACTTGCGCCAGCAGGTTGAACGCCATCTGGCGATCAAAGAAACTGGTTTCCAGCGGGTGCAGATTCAACAGCGCGGTGGTTTGACGCGCCAGCTCGGCAACCGCTTCACGGCCTTGGGCAGAGACGGCCAGGCACGCGGTGACATTGACATATTGAATATCCAGCAAACCGCGCAAAGGCGCCAAAGCCACCGCGAGGGCTGTCGCCGAAGGGCTTGGACTGCTGACCTGCTGCGGTTTTGGCAAACCTGCCAGCACTTGTGCATTGGCCTCGGGCACCACTTGCGGCGCCTGGGCCGAAGGCAGTGCGCCGGACAAGTCCACCAGCATGCAACCGGCCGCGCTGGCCTTGGCGGCAAAACTCAAGGTGACGGCGGGGCCAGCGGCAAAGAACGCCAGCTGCACCTTGCTGAAATCGAATTCGTCGACGTCACGCACCCTGACATTCTTGCCGCGAAAAGGCACCGAGTGCCCGACTGACTCGCTGCTGGCCAGCAAGTGCAAGTCCGCTATGGGGAAATTGCGTTCTTCGAGAATCTGTACGATGGTTTCGCCGACAGTGCCGGTGGCGCCGACGACGGCGATATCAAAGGACTGGTTCATGTGTCTACCTCAGGCGAAACGTGGGGACGGCACTGTACCGGGCACAACCCGTACAGGCAACGCGCCCGGGATATTTGATCCTGCCAAATCAACTCATTGTGGGAGCGGGCTTGCTCGCGATAGGTGCGGCGCGGTTGGTCAGGTACACCGCGGCGATACTATCGCGAGCAAGCCCGCTCCCACAGTGTTTTAGCAGGGCGGCTGGTGAAACAGGCCCAACAAAAAGCCCGCATCTCTTGCGAGAAGCGGGCTTGAGCCTGCCAGGGGCGAATTAACGCTCCAGCAGAATTCGCAGCATGCGACGCAACGGCTCGGCCGCACCCCACAGCAACTGGTCGCCCACGGTGAACGCACCGAGGAACTGCGAACCCATGTTCAGCTTGCGCAGACGCCCAACCGGAACATTCAGGGTGCCTGTCACCCTGGTCGGGCTCAGTTCCTGGATGCTCGCTTCACGCTGGTTCGGCACCAGTTTGACCCAAGGGTTGTGCTGGCTGATCAGGGCTTCGATATCAGCAATCGGCACATCCTTGTTCAGCTTGATGGTCAAGGCCTGGCTGTGGCAACGCATCGCACCGATACGCACGCAGATACCGTCTACCGGAACCGGGTTTTTGAAACGACCCAGGATCTTGTTGGTTTCTGCCTGCGCTTTCCATTCTTCGCGGCTCTGACCGTTTGGCAGCTCTTTGTCGATCCACGGGATCAAGCTGCCAGCCAGTGGCACGCCGAAGTTTTCGGTCGGGTAGGCATCGCTGCGCATGGCTTCGGCCACACGACGGTCGATATCGAGGATGGCGCTGGCCGGGTCGGCCAGTTGATCCGCGACCGCAGCATGGGTCGCACCCATCTGCTTGATCAGCTCACGCATGTTCTGCGCGCCGGCGCCCGAGGCCGCCTGGTAGGTCATGGCACTCATCCACTCCACCAGACCAGCTTCAAACAGACCACCCAGCCCCATCAGCATCAGGCTGACGGTGCAATTGCCGCCGATATAGTTTTTGGTGCCCGCATCCAGCTGCTGGTCGATGACCTTGCGGTTGACCGGGTCCAGAATAATCACCGCGTCATCCTGCATGCGCAGGGTCGACGCCGCATCGATCCAGTAACCTTGCCAGCCCGCTTCACGCAGCTTGGGGAAAACCTCGCTGGTGTAGTCGCCGCCCTGGCAGGTCAGGATTACATCGAGGGTTTTCAGCTCTTCAATGTTGTAAGCATCCTTGAGCGGAGCAATATCCTTGCCCACGGACGGACCTTGCCCACCGACATTGGAGGTAGTGAAAAACACCGGTTCGATAAGATCGAAATCCTGCTCTTCCAGCATCCGCTGCATGAGCACGGAACCAACCATACCGCGCCAACCGACCAGACCTACACGTTTCATCGCAACTACACCTTTAACAAAAAGTGGGGTCGTTACTTCCACCAACAGGAAGTAACGGGCCCGAGAGATTACAGATTCTGCAGCGCCGCGACTACTGCATTGCCCATTTCCTGTGTACCGACCTTTGTGCAACCCGCCGACCAGATGTCACCGGTGCGCAGGCCCTGGTCCAGAACCAGGCTGACGGCCTGCTCGATGGCATCGGCAGCAGCGGTCTGGTTGAAGCTGTAACGCAGCATCATCGACACCGACAAAATGGTCGCCAGCGGGTTGGCAATGCCCTGCCCGGCGATATCCGGCGCCGAACCATGGCAAGGCTCGTACATGCCCTTGTTGTTGGTGTCCAGGGACGCCGACGGCAGCATGCCGATAGAACCGGTGAGCATGGAAGCCTGATCGGACAGGATATCGCCAAACATGTTCTCGGTGACGATCACGTCAAACTGCTTGGGTGCACGCACCAGTTGCATGGCCGCATTGTCGACGTACATATGGCTCAGTTCTACGTCCGGGTAGTCCTTGGCCACTTGCTCAACCACTTCGCGCCACAACTGGCTGGAAGCCAGAACGTTGGCCTTGTCCACCGAGCACAACTTTTTGCCACGTACACGGGCCATATCGAAACCGACACGGGCGATGCGACGGATTTCGCTTTCGCTGTAAGGCAGGGTGTCATAAGCCTGACGCTCGCCGTTTTCCAGCTCGCGGGTGCCACGCGGGGCGCCAAAGTAGATGCCACCGGTCAGTTCACGAACGATAAGGATATCCAGGCCCGCGACGATTTCCGGTTTGAGGCTGGAAGCCTCGGCCAGTTGCGGATACAGGATCGCCGGGCGCAGGTTGCCGAACAGGCCCAGTTGCGCACGGATTTTCAGCAGGCCGCGCTCAGGACGGATATCGCGCTCGATTTTGTCCCACTTCGGGCCACCCACGGCGCCCAGCAGTACGGCGTCGGCAGCGCGGGCGCGCTCCAGGGTTTCATCCGCCAGGGGCACGCCATGCTGGTCGATGGCTGCGCCACCGATGAGGTCATGGGTCAGCTCGAAGTTCAGCTTGAACTTGTGGTTGGCCAATTCCAGCACCTTGACCGCTTCGGCCATGATTTCCGGACCAATACCGTCGCCTGGGAGAATCAAAATCTGCTTGCTCATGGGTTCCTCTTTCTTGTCTGTTGATGCCCCCGGGGGCGCATCCTGAAATTTTCGGGTTACTTCTCGGCCCACAGCACCAGCACATCGGTACTGAACGAGCCATCGGCTTCAACTTCAAAATATTCACGAACTTCCGCGCCCATCGACTGCTGCAACTGACGAATGGCCGCGCTCATGACCTGCGGCGTGCGCATGCGTTCGATCCAGGAGCTGAACTCTAAACGCAAACGCTGACGCTGTGTGCTGCGCGTATGCAATCCGGCCTCACTGACCTGACGCAGCCACTCGGCGGTCGAATAATCACGCACATGACTGGTGTCGCGCAGTACTTCGACACTTTGCAGGTAGGTGTCGAACAGCGGGCTGCCGGGTGAAATCACATCGATAAATGCGGCGACACCGCCCGGCTTGAGCACCCGGCGCACTTCGCGCAAGGCCAGGCCCAGGTCGCTCCAGTGATGCGCCGAATAACGGCTGAGCACATAGTCGAATTCGCCATCGGCAAACGGCAGGCGTTCGGCTGCACCGCAGACAGTGGTGATGTTGTTCAGGTCGCGATCGGTTGCAGCAGCGCTCACCACATCAAGCATTTGCTGGGACAAGTCGTAGGCCACCACTTCTTTAACCAGCGCTGCGACGTGAAAACTCACATGACCGGCGCCACAACCCAAATCCAGTACCCGCGCCTGCGGCTTGCCCGCCAGCTCGGCCTTTAGCAGGGCGAACTCGGTGCCTTGTGCGTGCACGGCGCTGCTCAGATAGGCCGAAGCCTGTTCGCCGAACTGCTTTTGTACAACCTGACTGTGCTGGGCGCTGCTGGTCATGAAAACTTCCTTTTAAAGCTCAAGATATGTGTTGTCCAGGCTGCCGTCATGGCGGGCAAGCCCGGCTCCCACAGGGGATTGCATTTCTAATGTGGGAGTCGGGCTTGCCCGCGATAAGGCCCGTGCGAGCAACTTCAATCAAGCGTCGCGAAACAACCACGGCTGGCTTGCCCGGTGCTTGCTTTCAAAAGCGGCAATGGCCACATCGTCCTGCAAGGTCAAACCGATATCGTCCAGGCCATTCAACAGGCAATGCTTGCGAAACGCATCGATCTCAAAGCTCAACACCTTGCCATCCGGGCGCGTCACGGTCTGCGCCTCAAGGTCGATGCTGAGCTGGTAACCCGGTTCGGCCTCAACCTGGGCAAACAGCTCATCCACATCGGCATCGCTCAAGATGATCGGCAACAAGCCATTTTTAAAGCTGTTATTGAAGAAGATATCGGCATAACTCGGCGCGATGATGCTGCGAAAGCCGTACTCTTCCAACGCCCACGGGGCGTGCTCACGGCTGGAGCCGCAACCGAAGTTCTCACGGGCCAGCAACACACTGGCACCCTGGTAACGCTCGGCATTGAGCACAAAATCCTTGTTCAGCGGGCGCTTGGAGTTGTCCTGATACGGCTGCCCCACATCCAGATAACGCCATTCATCGAACAGGTTAGGGCCGAAACCGGTGCGTTTGATCGACTTCAAAAACTGCTTGGGAATGATCTGGTCAGTATCGACGTTGGCACGATCCAAAGGCGCGACCAATCCTGTGTGCTGAGTAAAAGCTTTCATGCTGCGCTCCCCTTGGTCAATTCACGAACGTCGATAAAACGACCGTTTACAGCGGCGGCGGCAGCCATGGCCGGGCTTACCAGGTGAGTACGGCCACCGGCACCCTGACGACCTTCGAAGTTGCGGTTGGAGGTCGATGCGCAATGCTCGCCCGACTCCAGGCGGTCCGGGTTCATCGCCAGACACATCGAGCAACCCGGCTCGCGCCATTCAAAACCGGCTTCGATAAAGATCTTGTCCAGACCTTCAGCCTCGGCCTGGGCTTTGACCAGGCCCGAACCCGGCACCACAATGGCCTGCTTGATGGTGGACGCCACTTTGCGACCCTTGGCAATCTCTGCGGCAGCGCGCAAATCTTCGATCCGCGAGTTGGTGCACGAGCCGATAAACACGCGATCAAGCTGGATATCGGTGATCGCCTGGTTGGCGGTCAAGCCCATGTACTTCAATGCACGTTCAATCGAACCACGCTTGACCAGATCAGCTTCCTGCGCCGGGTCCGGCACGTTCTGATCAACCGCCAATACCATCTCCGGCGAAGTGCCCCAGCTGACTTGCGGCTTGATCTGCGTAGCATCGAGCTCAACCACGCTGTCGAACTTCGCATCGCTGTCGGAAACCAGGTCTTTCCAGGCTTCTACTGCCATGTCCCATTCGGCGCCTTTGGGAGAGAACGGGCGACCCTTTACGTAGTCGACGGTTTTCTGATCCGCAGCCACCAGGCCCACACGGGCACCGGCTTCGATGGACATGTTGCAGATGGTCATGCGGCCTTCGACCGACAAGTCGCGGATCGCGCTGCCAGCGAATTCGATGGCGTGGCCATTGCCGCCGGCGGTGCCGATCTTGCCGATCACGGCCAGCACAATGTCCTTGGCGGTTACGCCGAACGGCAATTGCCCTTCAACCGACACCAGCATGTTCTTCATTTTCTTGGCGACGAGGCACTGGGTGGCAAGTACATGCTCGACCTCGGAGGTGCCTATACCGTGAGCCAGGGCGCCAAATGCACCGTGGGTCGAAGTATGCGAGTCGCCACACACCACGGTCATGCCCGGCAAGGTGGCGCCCTGCTCCGGGCCGATCACGTGAACGATGCCCTGACGCACATCGTTCATCTTGAATTCGGTGATGCCGTATTCGTCGCAGTTGTCGTCGAGGGTTTGTACCTGCAGACGGGAAACCTGGTCGGCAATCGCCTCGATCCCGCCTTTGCGTTCCGGCGTGGTCGGTACGTTGTGGTCCGGAGTGGCGATATTGGCATCGATGCGCCAAGGCTTGCGCCCGGCCAGACGCAGGCCTTCAAAGGCTTGCGGCGACGTCACTTCGTGAATGATGTGACGGTCGATATAGATCAGCGCCGAGCCATCGTCGCGCTGCTTGACCAAATGCGAATCCCAGAGCTTGTCGTAGAGCGTTTTGCCGGCCATCAGACGGTTTCCTCATCAGCTTCGTTTCTGTGCCAATAACCACTTGGCTTGTGAGGTCGATCCTATGGCGTTACAGTGAATAACTCAAATTCATAATTTTCATGCTTTGGATAACCAACAGGAATTCGAATAGATGGATCTCGCGAATCTCAATGCTTTTATCGCCATTGCTGAAACTGGTAGCTTTTCCGGGGCTGCCGAACGCCTGTTTTTGACCCAGCCTGCCATCAGCAAACGCATTGCCAGCATCGAGCAGCAACTCAAGCTCAGGCTGTTCGACCGGTTGGGCCGCGAAGTCAGCCTGACCGAGGCGGGCCGGGCCTTGCTGCCGCGCGCCTATCAGATTCTCAACGTGCTGGATGACACCCGCCGGGCGCTGAACAACCTCAATGGTGAGGTCAGCGGACGCCTGACCCTGGCCACCAGCCATCATATCGGCCTGCACCGTTTACCGCCGTTGCTGCGCGAGTTCACCCGCACCTACCCCAAGGTCGCGCTGGATATTCAGTTTCTCGATTCAGAAGTGGCCTACGACGAAATTCTTCACGGCCGTGCCGAACTGGCGGTAATCACCCTCGCGCCCGAGCCTCACTCGCTGATTCGCGCGGTGCCGGTCTGGGATGACCCGCTGGACTTTGTGGTGGCCCCCGAGCACAGCCTTACCCGGCAAAAGGCCGTGAGCATGGCCGATATTGCCCGCCACCCGGCGGTGTTCCCGGGCGGCAATACCTTTACCCACCATATTGTCCATCGCCTGTTTGAAGCCCAGGGCCTGACGCCCAATATCGCCATGAGCACCAACTACCTGGAGACCATCAAGATGATGGTGTCCATTGGCCTGGCCTGGAGCGTATTGCCGCGCACCATGCTCGACGAACAAGTGGCATCGATTGCCCTGCCCGGCATCCAGCTGACCCGCCAGTTGGGTTATATCGTGCATACCGAACGCACCCTGTCCAATGCCGCCCATGCTTTTATGACACTGCTCGATGGCCAGGTAGATACCCTGCCCGCACAAACGGACGACGCTCAAAGCCGGATTCTGGTGAAATAATCCCGCGCATTTGGCCCGATAAAACAATAAGGACTCGCCATGCAAGCTTCTGAAATTTTCATCCTCAGCGCCCGGCGCACGGCCATCGGCACCTTCGGTGGCGCGCTTAAGGATGTGCCTCTGGGCGACCTGGCCAGCACCGCGGTAAAAGCCGCGCTGCTGAGCAGCCAGGTCGACCCCGAGCGCATCGGCCATGTGGTGATGGGCAACGTGATACCCACCGAGCCCCAGGACGCCTATCTGGCGCGGGTTGCGGCGATCAATGCGGGGATTCCCAAGGAAACACCGGCCTATAACGTCAACCGCCTGTGCGGCTCGGGCTTGCAGGCGATTATTTCTGCCGCCCATACCCTGATGTTGGGTGATGCCGAGTTTGCCATTGGTGCCGGAGCCGAAGCCATGAGTCGCGGCCCGTACCTGATGCCCGCTGCCCGTTGGGGCGCGCGCATGGGTGATACGCAGATGCTCGATTACATGCTCGGCATCCTGCATGACCCGTTCCACGGTATTCATATGGGTGTTACTGCGGAAAATATCGCCCTGCGCAACCACATCAGCCGCCAGACCCAGGATGCCCTCGCACTTGAAGACCAGCAGCGCGCTGCACGGGCTATTTCCAAGGGTTACTTCGAGAGCCAGATCGCCGCTGTTGAGGTGCGCAGCCGTAAAGGCAGTGTGATGTTCAGCCAGGATGAGCACCCACGGGCCACGACCCTGGAGCAGTTGGCGCTGATGAAACCGGCGTTCAAGAAGGATGGCAGCGTAACCGCCGGTAATGCCTCGGGATTGAATGACGGTGCAGCGGCGCTGGTACTGGCCAGTGGCGCGGCAGTGCAGGCGGGCAATCTGGCGCCGATGGCGCGGCTGGTGGCCTACGCCCATGCCGGGGTAGAACCGGAGCTGATGGGCCTGGGGCCGATTCCGGCGACGCGGTTGGCGTTGAAACGGGCGGGATTGAGGATCGAAGACATGGACGTGATCGAAGCCAATATCGCCTTCGCCGCCCAGGCTTGCGCCGTGATGCAGGAACTGGGCATGGACCCGGCCAGGGTCAACCCCAATGGTTCCGGGATTGCCCTGGGCCACCCGGTGGGCGCCACCGGTGCAATCATTGCCACCAAGGCCATCCATGAATTGCAGCGGACACAGGGCCGCTACGCCCTGGCGACCATGTGTATTGGTGGAGGCCAGGGTATAGCAGTGATTTTCGAGCGGGTGTAAACACGAAAGTGGGTGGAGAAGAACTTGTGGGAGCAGGCTTGCCTGCGATGCAAGCACTGCGGTCTGTCAGGCAAACCGCGGTGATGCCATCGCGAGCAAGCTCGCTCCCACATAATGATCCTGGCAAGGTCCGAATTTTGTGAGCAGCGCAAACCCTGTGGGAGCAGGCTTGCCTGCGATGCAAGCGCTGCGGTCTGTCAGGCAAACCGCGGTGATGCCATCGCGAGCAAGCTCGCTCCCACATAATGATCCCGGCAAAGGTCCGAATTCTGTGAGCAAAGCAACACCTGTGTGTGGCTTGCCCACAGAATCCGAATATGGCTGGGATTAGTGTGGGAGCAGGGTTTACCTCTCTGGAATAAGGCAAAAAGGCCAGGCCATGACCCTTCATGGCCTGGAATTGCGTTTTGGTGCGGTATTACTACGCAGGCATGCGGCCAAACTTGCCCGACTGGAAGTCCACAAACGCCTGATGGATTTCGGCGTCGGTGTTCATCACAAACGGGCCATGACCCACGATCGGTTCGTCGATCGGCTCGCCGCTGAGGATCAGCAGCACGGCATCGTTATTGGCTTCAAGGCGGATGCTCGAACCATCGCGTTCGAATAGCGCCAATTCGCCTTCGCGCACCACTTGCTCACCATTCACCTCAACCGCGCCATGCAGTACCACCAGCGCAGTGTTACGACCCGGGTTCAGATCCAGCTTGGTCGACTTGCCTGCATTCAAGCGGATATCCCACACGTCGATCGGCGTAAAGGTCTGGGCCGGGCCGCGCTTGCCGGCGAACTCACCGGCAATCAGGCGCAAACGTCCGGCATCGTCCGGCAAGGCCAGATCAGGAATTTCCTGATCAACAATGGCCTGATACCCCGGCGCGGACATTTTGTCCTTCGCTGGCAGGTTGACCCACAGCTGCACCATTTCCAGCGCGCCACCACTGCGGGCAAATGCCTCGGAGTGGAACTCCTCATGCAGGATGCCGGACGCTGCGGTCATCCACTGCACATCACCGGGCCCGATCACCCCGCCGTTACCGGTGGAGTCACGGTGCTCGACTTCGCCTTTGTAAACGATGGTCACCGTCTCAAAACCACGATGCGGATGCTGGCCTACGCCACGTCGCTCAGTAGTTGGGGTGAACTCGGCTGGCCCGGCGTAATCCAGCAGCAAGAACGGACTGATGTGTTTGCCCATGCTGTCGTAGGAAAGCATCGTGCGAACCGGAAAACCATCACCTACCCAATGAGGACGGGGAGCTGGGTAAACACCAAGAATCTTTTTCATGTTGCACCTCCTGTAAATCATGGAGCCAAGCATAGATTCGATTCATTTATAAGACTAGATAGCGTTTTCAGCACTGATCGTCCCACTAATGGAACGCTCAAAAATCCTGTGGGAGCGGGCTTGCTCGCGATGCGCACGACTCGGTTTGCCTGAAAAACTGCGCCGATGCCATCGCGAGCAAGCCCGCTCCCACAAAAGGCGGCAAACAACTCAGAAAACTAATTCAAAAACTTGTTTCTGGTTTATCAATCGCGCTGCGTCTAATAACTATTCCCATTAACAAGAACGAAATTTCCCACCTCGGAGCCTAGGCACGCAATGCAACGACCCAACTTGAACCGGACCCCTCTTTCGATGGCCACCCAGCGCCAGACCGCTCGCCGTACTCTGTTGTCCAGCGCCCTGGTGGCCTCGCTGCTGATGGGCGCATCCATGGCCGTGGCTGCCCCCGTGGTCCTGAATATTCCGGCGCAATCCCTGGCCAGTGCATTGAACGAGCTGGGCAAGCAGGCCAACCTGCAAATCCTGTATAGCCCGGACCAGGTGCAAGGCATCACGTCCCGCTCTGTCAGCGGCACCCAGGAACCGGTCAAGGCTCTGGAGGCACTGCTCAAAGGCAGTGGCATGTCGTATCAGCTCAATGGCGACACGGTGATCTTGAGCGCTCCTCAAGGCAAAAGCCTGGAGCTGGGCGCAACGAATATTTCCGGCCAGGGCATGGGCGACTCGCTGACCACAGAAGACACCCACTCCTACACCACGGGTGCCAGCAACAGCTCGACCAAACTGCCACTATCGATACGCGAAACCCCGCAAACGGTAACGGTCATTACCCGCCAGTTGATGGACGACCAGGCCGCCCAAAGCATTGGCGACGTACTGCGCAACGCGCCGGGGGTTTCCACCCAGGCCTATGACAGCGACCGCATGGAGTATTCGGCCCGCGGCTATGCCATCACCAACTTCCAGTACGACGGGGTCAACACCCTGTATGACGGGGTGTTCGATGAAGGCGCGACCAAGGTCGACATGGCCCTGTATGACCGGGTCGATATCGTCAAGGGGGCTACCGGTTTGTTGTCCGGTTCCGGCGAACCGTCGGCTACCGTCAACCTGATCCGCAAAAAACCGACCCGTGAATTCAAGGCCTCGGTCACGGCCAGCGCAGGCTCGTGGGACAACTACCGCACCGAAGGCGATATTTCCGGCCCGTTGAACGAAGACGGTAGCGTGCGTGGGCGCATGGTGGCGGTGTATCAGGACGCCGATTCGTACCGTGATCACTACTCAAGAAAGAATGACGTGTTCTACGGCATCATCCAGGCCGACCTGACGCCGGACACCCTGTTTACCTTCGGCATGAACTACCAGAACATCAAGCCTCGCGGCTCGTCGTGGACCGGCAACCCGTACTACTTCTCCAACTACACCAAGACCGATTTCAGCCGCTCGTTCAACCCGGCCACCGACTGGAGCCGGCGTGACGTTCAGATCCAGACGACCTTCGCCTCCCTGGAACACCGTTTTGCCAATGACTGGAAAGTCAAAGGCAGCCTGACCCAGCAAACCAACGACCATGACACTCAACTGGGTTCCGCCAGTGGTGGCATGCCGAACCCGGTCACTGGTGATGGCATGTTCTTCTACTGGGGCAAGTGGGAAGGCCATCGCGTACAGAACACCTTCGATATCAATGCCACCGGCCCGTTTACCCTGTTTGGCCGCGAGCATGAGCTGGTGGTGGGCGCGACCTCCCAGTCCTCCAGGCAAACGGGCGCAACCTTTGATGGCTCCCAGTTTGGCCTGGTACCCGGCAGCATTTTTGACTGGAACGGCAAATACCCGCAGCCTGACTTCCCCAAGAACGGCAAGTATGAAACCAACCAGAACCAGAACAGTGCCTATATTGCTGCACGCTTCAAGCCGGCAGATGACTGGTCGATCATCCTCGGCAGCCGCCTGAGTGACTTCCAGTACAACAGCACCTACAAGTACTACGAGCAAACCAGTAGTTTCCAGGACAACAAAACCACAGCCAAACAGCACGGCGAGGTAACGCCCTACGCCGGGGTTGTATATGACATCAACGACACCTACTCGGTCTATGGCAGCTACACCTCGATCTACAAACCGCTTACCGAGCAGAGCAGTTCTGGCGCCACTCTGGCACCCACCGAGGGCAACAGCTACGAACTCGGTGTAAAGGCCGAGTACTTCGATGGCCGCCTGAATGCCAGCGCCGCGGTGTTCCGTACTGAACAGAAAAATGTACCCATTCAGGTCGGCACCAACGCCAACACCAATCTGGGTATCTATGAGTCGCTTGACGGAGCAACCACCAACGGTATCGAGCTTGAGCTGGCCGGTGAGCTGATGCCGGACTGGAACCTGATGGCCGGCTACACCTATGCCAGAACCCGTTCCGATGATGGCGAACGTGTGTATGGCTACCCGCTGGAAACCACCAAGCCTGAAAACGTCGCGCGGGTGTTTACCACCTACCGTTTGCCGGGGGTGCTGAACAAGGTGACAGTGGGCGGCGGCGTGAACTGGCAGAGCCCGTTCTACGGCAAGATCTACAACGATGCCAAAGGCGACTACGACATCATCGAGCAACAGAGCTACGCGCTGGTCAACCTGATGACCCGCTACGAATACAACGAACACCTGACCTTCAACCTCAATGCCAACAACGTGTTCGACAAAAAGTACCTGTCGGGCCTGGGCAACTTCAGCACCACCTACTACGGCGAACCGCGCAGCCTGATGCTGACATCCAGGTACACCTTCTAAGCACAACCGTGAAACCAAAAGCCCCCGGGCCATTGACCCCAATGTTCTTAAGCGATTGCTGCCTCTGTGGGAGCGGCGGTGCGACGATTCGACTTGCTCGCGATGGTCGTTAACGATGACGCGTACTTACTGAGTAAATGCGGCGCTCTGAAGACCATCGCGAGCACGCCCGCTCCCACATTTTAGTAGCGTTGCTCTTAAGTGAACAACATTGGGGCCATTGGACCCGGGGCTTTTGCGTTCAAGCGGGTTTCAACCCCCCACGGCTTTTTTCAGCCCTACCGGCTGCAAGTCAAAACGATCCGCCAGAAACGGCGTGACATCCAGCGGTAGCGGCTCATGGCGCACCAGCGCATCGAGCATCACGCCGGTGATCGCCGAAGTCAGGATGCCGGTACGGAAATGCCCGCACGCATTCAAATACCCCTCTACCCCTTTCATGGGCCCCAGGATCGGCAACTCATCGGGCGAACCTGGCCGCAACCCGGCCCAGGTGCGTTTGAGGTTGGCGTCCTTGAGCTCGGGAATACAGCGCATCGCCCCCTGCACCAGCCCGGTGATTTCAGGAAAGGTGGTGGTCACATCGAAGCCCTTGTCTTCGGTGGTACTGCCGATCAGGATTTCGCCGTTGTCCTTTTGCGCCAGGTAGCAATCACTGGTAGTCAGGCAGCCGTTAAGCAACTTGGGCATACGCTCGGTCAATACAATCTGACCTTTGACCGGCGCCACGGGGATGCTCAGGTCAGTGGCCATTACGCTGAGTTCAGCTGCCCAGGCGCCAGCGGCGTTGATCAGGGTTTTGCTGTGGAACGCGCCCTGGTTATCGGTGCGCACGCCGATCACCTTGCTGCCCTGGCGCATCACCTCGGTAACGTTGGTGTTGAAGTACAGGTCGACACCATTTTGCCGGGCACCTTCGGTGTAGGCATCGGTCAGGCGGAACGGGCTGACCTGGTGATCGCACAGAAACTCCAGCGCACCCCGGGCATCGTGACTGACAGCGGGCTCCGCTTCACGCAACGCCGCCTGATCGAGCCAGCGCACTTCATCGGCCAGATGCGGGATATTGGCAACAATATGCTCGGCGTACAGGCGGTCTTCATCGTCATAAATCACGTACTTGAGCCCGGTGCGCTCGAACTTGAAATCCATGCCGTGCTTTTCCAGCATTTCCTTGTGCAAGCCGGGGTACAAGGCATTGGATTGCAGGGCAAAGTCGAAGAAACAATCGGGCAGTATATGCGGTGTACTGGCGTCGACAATCACTGCCGAACCCTGGGCTTCACGCTTGCGTTCGGCGGACATCATGCGGAAAAAAATCACCCCGCAACCCAGCCCCACAGACTCGCCGATGGCCCATAACCCTCCTGCCGACGCACGGCTGGCATTGCCCGGGCGCTTGCAATCGATCAGGGCGATTTTCAGATCCTTGCGCCGCGACAGGTGATAGGCGCAGGACGCACCAATAACACCGCCACCGGCGATTACAATGTCATAAGTCTTGATCATGTCAGGCATCCTTGCACGCATTGGTAAACGCCGAAAATGGCACGGGCTCCAGCGGAAAGCGCGGGCGCAACCAGCCCACATCGTTGCGCCCGGTGGCTTCACGCAGGCGGTCACTGCAATAACCGACACACATGCGGCCCTGGCAATCGCCCATGCTGACTCGGGTGCGCATTTTCAGGCTGGCCATGTCCTGCACGCCCTGGCTGAGCGCGAGGTCGATATCGGCACGGGTCACGTTCTCGCAACGGCAGACCACCGTGTCCGCCTGTGGCAGGTCGATCTGGCGCGTACCGCGTCGGGTATAGCGGTCAATCCCGCCGCGAAAGCGCACGATGGTGTTGAGCCTGGACAGATATGCGCGGCGTTGTTCACACGCCTTTTTTTCACTCAGCACCCCGCGCTGCAGCAAAATCGACAGCGCCGCGATACGCCCGGTGAGCATCGCCGCTTCACCGCCGCGCATGCCCGTGACATCGCCAGCCAGGTGAATTGCCGGCTGATTGCTCTGCTGCCAGCTGTTGGCTTTGACAGCCAGATAACCATCAACGTTGTAAGCGTGATCCAGGCCCATCTGCTGGCTGAGTTGAGTGCGCGGAATAAAGCCATAACCCACTGCCAGGGTACTGGCCTTCACCGCCTGTGCCTTGCTCATGTCTGCCTGCCAGGTGCTGGAATAGGGAGCCACGATCACTTCGCTCAGTTCGTCCTCCCCGCATGCCTGCACCACGCCCCAACCGTACTGCACGGCCACGCCATGGCGCTTGAGGTACACCAGCATGCTCAAGCCGTCGAGGAACAGCTGGGGCTGGTTGAGCAGCGCCAGGCTTTCCTTGGCAATCCGGCCAAACTCGCACGCTTCATACACCCCGGCCACTTCCACCCCGGCCGCGTGCAACTGGCACGCCACCAGCATCAGCAAAGGCCCGGTGCCTGCGATCAGTGTCGGCCCCCTGGGTTTGACCACGCCACTTTTGATTTGCAGCTGCAGGCCACCGAGCATGATCACACCCGCCGTGGTCCAGCCCGGAAATGGCACGCTGCGCTCATGGCAACCCGCAGAAAGCAGCAGTTGATCGAAGCCGATTTGCTGCAAATGCTCATGCTCGTCCAGCACTTGCAGGCTTTGCCGGCCTTGCCCGCCGACCACGCGATGGTTGAGGCGTACATCCACCAAGTGGGCAATGGCCGAGAATTCGCTGTGCAGTTTTTGCAATGCATCCTTGTAGCGCTCGCCCAGATAGTCGAGTTCCACACCTTCACGCAAAGGCCCGCGATAGACAACGCCGCCCAGTCGCGAAGCTTCTTCCAGCAAGGTGCTTGGCACACCGTGCTGCGCCAGTTCTATCGCAGCCGACATACCCGCCGGGCCACCACCGACAATCAGCGCTTGAGTGCTCATAGCACCAGCTCCTGTTCGGCAACCCGATTTATCCCTGTCTCGACCTGCATGCCGGGCTGAACCACGGTCTGGCAGGCGCGACGCTTGTGCCTGCCATCGATATTCACCAGGCAGCAGTAGCACACACCCATACCGCAATAAGCGCCGGTCATGCGCCCGTGATCGTTGGGCGACAATTGCCGCACACCCACTGAGTTCAACACGCTGAGTACGGTCTCTCCCTGCGCTGCAGCGACAGGCTGGCCATTGATAAGAATGGACATGTCGGCCTGCATCAAGGGTTGAATATCGTACTGTCGCTTCAAGTCATCCATGTCTGTCATCCCTTTTTATGTGTTGTCGCTCAGTCAATCACTGGCACCTTGCGCCAGGACCGCTAACGTTAACCTGCTCTCGAAAACAAACATTGATGCGTGCCAATAAAGGTTGCGGTTCCATGTGTTTTTTTCACATTGCCCTTACACTGGACGCCCCTTTCACACTGGCGCGTTTATGGACCTCGACCTGGCTCGCACCTTCCTTGAAATCGTCCGCTATGGCAGCCTTGTCGGCGCGGCGCAAAAGCTCCATGTCACCCAGACCGCTGTCACTGCACGGGTGCACAAGCTCGAAAGCCTGCTGGGCGTGACCCTGTTTATCCGTAACCGCGCAGGCGCAAAGCTGACCCCCGAGGGCGAAGCCTTTGTGGTGTACGCCAACCAGTTGCTGCAAACCTGGGAAGCCGCCCGCCGCGACCTGCCGCGCCCCGTGGGCCTGGACCAACTGCTGCATATCGGCGGTGAGGTCAGCTTGTGCAACCCGCTGATCCTTGACTGGGCCAAAGCCCTGCGCCAGCATCTCACCAGCCACGCCCTGCGCTTCCAGATCAGCGATGCCGAGCAATTGTTGCGTCAGGTCGAAATGGGCCTGCTGGACGCTGCACTGGTCTATCAGCCCGCCTATTGGCCCGGGGTGCAGGTGGAGCAGTTGCTGGAAGAAAAACTGATCCAGATCCGCCGCCCCGAACAGCCCGATCCGTATGTGTATATCGAGTGGGGCGAAGACTTTCGCCGCCAGCATGACGCTGCCCTCCCCGACAAGGCGCGTGCTGCCATCAGCTTCAACCTGGGCCCGGTGGCCTTGCACTACATTCTGGAAAACGGCGGTAGCGGCTATTTCCGTACCCGGGTGGTGCAGAGTTATCTGGACAGCGGTGCCCTGGAGCGCGTGCCCAAAGCCCCTGAATTCAGCTACCCGACCTACCTGGTGTATTCCCGCGAGCGTGATAGCGCTGCCCTGCAACAGGGCATAGAGTTACTGCGCGAGATAGTCAAACAAGACAGCGACTGGTCGCAGCGCTGGGAGCCGGAGATTTAAGCCGGTTTCCTGCAGATGAAAGCTTTCAGCCGTGAGGCCAATCCCTTAGTCTGCGAGCGCTGCACAACGGATAAAAACAATACAGGTGGCCCATGACCGACCTCACCCGGACCAACGAAAGCTGGTTGACCTCTGCATCGCATCAACAATGGCTGCGAGATCAGGGCCAGTCACTGCTGGACTTCGCCAAAGCCTCTCGCGTGCCCTCTGGCTTTGCCCCGCTGGACCGGTTTGGCAGGCGAGCCGATGATGCACCGGCTGACACCATTACCACTGCGCGCATGGTGCACAGCTTTGCCCTGGCCCATATTCAGGGCCTGCCGGGTTGTGCGCCGCTGATCGACCACGGCCTGGCCGCACTGGCCGGGGGCTTGCGTGATAGCGAACATGGCGGCTGGTTTGCCAGCCCCAACGGCCAAGATGGCAATACCCGCAAAGCCGCCTACCTGCATGCCTTTGTCGCCCTGGCGGCGAGTTCCGCAGCGGTTGCCGGGCGTGGCGGCGCGGCCGAGTTGCTCGGCGATGCGGTGGCGATCCTCGAAGATAATTTTTGGTGCGAGGACGAAGGCGCCCTGCTGGAAAGCTTTGCCCGCGACTGGAGTGACTGCGAGGCGTATCGCGGCGCCAACAGCAATATGCATGGCACCGAAGCCTTTCTGGCCCTGGCCGATGTACTGGACGAAGACCTGTGGCTGGACCGTGCCCTGCGCATGGCCGAGCGGGTGATTCATCAGCATGCGGCGCAGTCCGGCTACCTGCCTGTCGAACATTTCGATATCAACTGGCAGCCTTTGCCCGACTACAACCGCGACAACCCGGCGGATGGTTTTCGCCCTTTCGGCAAAACCCCTGGCCATGCCTTTGAATGGGCGCGTCTGTTGCTGCACCTTGAAGCTGCGCGAAAGCAGCGTGGTTTAACGGCGCCGGAGTGGCTGCTGGAGGATGCGCGGCGACTGTTCGCCAGTGCATGCCAGCATGGCTGGAATGCCGATGGCAGCAGCGGGATTGTCTACACCCTGGACTGGAACCACCAGCCGCTGGTGCGCGAACGCCTGCACTGGACCCTGGCCGAAGCCTCGGCAGCGGCCGCAGCGTTGCTGCAACGCACCGATGAGCATGAGTATGAAATCTGGTATCAGCAGTTCTGGGACTATATCGATCTGCATATGATCGACCGGCTCAACGGCAGCTGGCACCACGAACTGGGGGTCGACAACCGGCCCTCGGAAACCATCTGGCCCGGCAAGCCGGACCTTTACCATGCTTACCAGGCCACATTGCTGCCGCGCCTGCCGCTGGCTATCAGCTTGGCCAGTGCGCTGAAGTTGCGTCGCTGAGGAGGCGCACAACTCCCGTAGCAGCTGCCGAGCTTTTACCAGTCGTACTTAACCTCCAGCGCCGCTGTGCGCTGCTGGCCGTAGTAGCAGCCAAAGCTGTAGTTGCACGAGGACACGTACTCGCGGTCAAACAGGTTCTGCACGTTAAGGCTGGTGCTGACCCCTTTTAACCCCGGATCCAGTGCCGCCAGGTCATAGCTGAGCGTGGCGTCGTAAACCACGAAGGACGGGGTCTTGAAGGTGTTCGCCGAGTCGCCGAAGTTCTTCCCGGTGTAACGTGCACCGCCACCCAGGGTCACGCCCGCCAGAGCCTGCCCGGTGAAGTGATAGTCCACCCACACGCTGGCCGCCCACGGCGACTGCGCCTCGCTGCGATTACCCTCGTTGTCGTAGTTGGACTTGGTGTAGAACACGTCCAGATACGACAGTGAGCCGATCAGGTCGATATTGTTGAAGCTGCTTTTGCCTTCCAGTTCTATACCTCGGGATCTGACTTCACCTTCCTGCACCTGGTACTCCAGGTACTGCAAATCGCCGGTGAGGACATTTTGCTGGGTGATCTCAAACACCGAGGCGGTGAGCAGGCTGGTGTCATTGGGCTGATACTTGACCCCAACCTCATATTGCTTGCCGGTCATGGGCTTGAACGCCTTGCCGCCACGGGCCGGGGCCGAGGTGCCCACTGACGGCAGGAAGGACTCGGTGTAGCTGATGTACGGCGCCAGACCAAACGAGGTGACATAGGTCAGGCCTACGCGACCGGTAAACTTGTTGTCGTTTTGCGTCTCCCGCGAGTTGGCCAGCAGGTCATTGTTTTCAACCTTGGCCCAGTCCTGACGACCGCCTATGGTCAGGATAAAGTTGTCCAGCTTGATCTGGTCCTGCACATACAGGCCGGTTTGCTTGACCCGGTTGTCCCACTGGGTGGTCAGGGTCGGCACTCCCTCGGTGCGGTAGTTGCCCGGGCCGTACAGATCGAGGATCTCGCTGCCGGACAGGTTATAGCCCTGGTATTTGCGAATGAAGCTTCGGTAGTCCAGGCCCACCAGCAGGGTGTGTTGCAGGGCTGCGGTGACAAAGTCGCTTTGCAGGTGGTTGTCAAAGCTGTAGGAGCTGTTCTGCTGGCGCCAGTCGAGTTTGGTGCGGCTGGCATGGGTGTCGCTCGCACCGTCCGCGGCGGTGACAAAACGGTTCAGGTAGAACCCCTTGTAACGGTCATTGACGTCGATATAGCTCAGGCTCTGGCGGTAGGTCATGGCCTCGTTGAAGGCATGGCTAAACTGATAGCCCACGACGTACTGGTCGCGTTTGTAATCGTTCCACTTCGAGTCGCCCAAGAACTTGTCGCGGTCGATCTTGTTGCCCTGGGAGTTACGGTACAGGCTGCCCACCGCCGGCAAGGACTGGTAATCGGCCAGTGCATCATCACGCTGTACTTGCGCGTACAGAGTGAGTTCGGTGTTGTCATTCGGCGCCCAGGTAAAGCTGGGGGCCAGCAACTGGCGCGAGTCTTCGGTGTGATCAATCTGTTCGCTGCCCATATTGCCGACACCGATCAAGCGATAACTCAGGGTTTTGGCGTCGTCCAGCGGGCCGGTGGTATCGAAGGCCAGGTTGTAGCGGTCAAAACTGCCGGTGCCGACCTTGATCTGATGTTTGGCCTCCATGCTCGGGCGCTTGGACACCATATTGATCATGCCCCCCGGCTGGTTTTGCCCATACAGCACCGAGGACGGGCCCTTGAGCACTTCGATACGCTCCAGGGTGTAGGGGTCGATCTGCGGTGTGCCGCCCAGGCTCCCCGCCGAAGGCAGATAGGCGCCATCAAGGTAGAGCAGGGTCGGGGCAAAACCACGGCTGGTGATTTCGTCGGCGATGGTGTTGCGATCGGTATAGCCGTTGGTGCTCAGCCCCGGGGTGTAACGCAGCGCCTGGGTCAGGTCACGGGCGCCCTGCACTTCTACTTGATCGGCGGTAACCACGTTGATGGTCTGCGGAATTTCCAGGATCGGCGTATCGGTCTTGGTGGCGGTCGCCGAACGGGTGGCGACAAAGCCGTCAACATGACCGCGACCATCTTCGGCCAGATGTGCCGAGACATTGGTCGCCCCAAGATTCAAGGCGCCCCCGGCCTGCGGGTAAACGCTCAAGGCGCCACTGTCGGTAATGCTCAAGCCCAGGCCACTGCCCGCCAGTGCACGCTCGGCAGCCTGGTGCGGGGTGTACATGCCGTTTACCGGCGCGCTGGTTTTGCCTTGCAACAAGGCCGGGGCGACCGACAGGGTCAGATTGCTGTCACGGGCAATCCGGCTCAGGGTCACGCCCAAAGGCGCAGCAGGCAGGTCAAAAAAGCGCGTGGCATTCTGCTCGCTGTGCAGGGCTTCGGCCACCGCGCTTAGCGGGTGGCCGGCAAGGCTCAGGGTGATGGTCAGCGCCAGCAGGCAGGGTCTTAGCGGAGCGTACGGCATGGGGCGTCCTTTCTCGTGGCAAGGTAGGCAGTTGTAACCTTGACCAACGAGCAAGGAATTCCCCTCAAACTATTTGCAATTAATTCGCATTCGTTTGTTTTTTATCGGCCACATCGATCAGGGTCAGCCACGGCCCGTAGCGCGTGACCTTGATTGGCAAGGTTTGCGTCAGCGCACTGAGGGTTTGCGCAGTGTTGTCCAGGGGGAATACCCCGAACACCCGCACCCGTGCCGCTTCAGGGCTGATCCGCAGCATGCCGGTCTGATAAGGCCGCAACGCCTCGACCAGCGCCGCTAATGGCTCATCATGCAGCTCTACCCGGCCCTGCAGCCAATCGGTCTGGCTACGCGAAGTCGGGGTTTGCGGGTCGATCTGGCTGGCCGTGAAAGATACCGCCTGACCGGTTTCGATACGGCGCTGCTGCCCCCCCAGGGTGTCCAGTTGCACGCTGTGTTGCTGCACACTGGCCAGACTTTCATCGCTGCCCTGGCGCACCATAAAGCGCGTACCCAGGGCCCGTACCTGGCCTTGAGCCGTGATCACCACAAAGGGCCGTTTGGCATCGCCAGCCACGTCCACCTGCAACTCGCCTTCGCGCAGGTGCACGCGACGCTGACCGTCACTGAATTCGATATCAACCGCGCTGCGGGCGTTGAGGGTCAACAGGCTGCCATCGGCCAGCTCGATGGTTTTGCGCTCGCCGGTGGCGGTGTGCTGATCGGCCATCAAACCGCTCAATGGCGTCACCCGATCCACCAAGCCTGCCGCTCCAAGGCCGAGCAACAACACTAACAGGCCGCCTTGCAGGGCCTTTTTGCCTGCAGGCGAAGTACCGGCCAGCAGTGCCCGGCGTGCCGCCTGCAATTGCCCGGGGCTGCGGCGCTCCACCGATTGCAGGTCAGCCACCGGGGCTTTCAGCACTCCGGCAACCCGCTGCCAGGCGGCCATATGTTCCGGTTTTTCCGCCAGCCAGGCCTTGAACACCTGCCGTTCCGAGGGGCAAGCCTGACCGGATTCAAGGCGCAGCATCCAGTCGATGGCGGCGCGGGTGATCGGATCAACCTTGGCTGTACTCATAGGGGCTGCCCCGCTTGCGACAAACAATGAACAAAGGCGCGGCGCAGGTCGCGTTCAACCGTGGCCAGTGAAACGCCCAATTGCTCGGCAATCGCCTGCTGAGGCATGCCTTCGAGGCGATTGAGCAAAAACGCCCGCTTGACCCGTGACGGCAAGCCCTCAAGCACGTGGTCAATAGCTTCAATCGCCTCGCGTACCAGGGCGATGTCTTCGGCGGATGGCGCATAGGCCTGGGGCAAATCGGCCAGTTGCTCCAGATAGGATTGTTCGAGCTTGCGCCGACGCCACAGCGAACAGAGCAAACGGCGGGCGACGGTGCTCAGATAAGCCCGCGGCTCCTGGATGCGCTCCAGTTGCCGGGCATCGTAGGCGCGCAGAAAGGTGTCCTGGGTCAGATCGGCCGCATCCTGTGGGCAACGCACCTGGCGCGACAGCCAGCCGCGCAACCACGCATGATTGTCGTGATAGAGGCTTGCCAGCAGGCGCTTGGGATCGACAGAGGTAGGCACGATAGATAACCGAACTTAAATAGCAATAAGTCGCATTATCGTCGGATAAGCTGTAATTGCAAGTGCACGCATATTTGTGGGAGCGGCGGTGCGGTGTATCTGGCGCACCGCGTTGATGCTATCGCGAGCAAGTCGAATCGTCGCACCGCCGCTCCCACAGAACCAGGGCGGTCAGCGCCCGCCGCCCAAATCCAGAAAGGTGCCGGTAGTGTACGAAGCCTTGTCCGAGAGCAGCCAGACAATCGCTTCGGCCACTTCTTCGGGGCGCCCGCCACGGCCCATGGGGATGATCGGCTCAAGCTTGCTGACCCGACCCGGGTCGCCGCTCAGGGCGTGGAAGTCTGTAAAGATATAGCCCGGGCGCACCGCGTTGACGCGAATCCCTTCCCCCGCCAGCTCTTTGGATAAACCCAAAGTGAAGGTATCCAGCGCCCCCTTGGAGGCCGCGTAGTCGACATACTCACCAGGCGAACCCAGACGCGAGGCCACCGAGGACACATTGACGATATTGCCGCCCTGCCCGCCGTAACGTGGCGACATGCGCAACACCGCATGCTTGGCACACAGGATAGGGCCCAGCACATTGGTTTTCAGGGTGTGCATGATGCGCAGCTCGGACAGTTCGTCGACCCGCGACTTGAGCCCCACGGTACCCGCATTGTTGACCAGGGCCGTGACCGGTCCCAACTGCTCGTCGACTTCGATAAACAGGCGGACGATTTCTTCTTCGTCGCTGACATCGGCACGCACCGCGATGGCCTTGGCGCCCAAGGCACGTACCTGCGCCAGTACCTCATGGGCCGCGGCATCATCGGCCAGGTAATTGATGCAGATCCGATACCCCTGCTTCGCCGCCAGTAAAGCAGTGGCGGCACCGATGCCGCGGCTGCCGCCGGTGATCACGATAACTTTATCCATAAATACGTGTTCCCCTTACAACGATCCAAGTCTGGTCGCCAGAATAACCGCGAAGGCCCGGCTTTGTCAGGTCACTGACTGATTGTTGTCGTCTGCAGCCCCGGCCCGCTGGATATCCTGCATAAATTGCTCGGCAGGCAGGGGCTGACCCAGCAGAAAACCCTGCAGGGCATCACAGCCCAAAGTGGTCAAAAAACTCTGCTGGGTATCGGTCTCCACCCCTTCGGCCACAATCCGCAGGCCCAGTGCCTGCCCCAGCGCCACAATGGCCGAGACTATCGCCGCATCGTCGCTGTCATGTTCCAGATCACGGACAAAGCCACGGTCGATTTTCAACTCATTGGCAGGCAGGCGCTTGAGGTACATCAGGCTGGAATAGCCGGTGCCAAAATCATCGATGGATAAATCCACCCCCATCTGTGACAGGCGCTGCAACACCACCATGCTCGCATCGGCGTCGCTCATGGCGGTGGTTTCGGTGATTTCCAGGGTCAGGCTATTGGCGGGCAACCGGTGCCGTTCCAGTGCGGCAACAACGCTGTCGACCAGCCCCGAATAACAAAATTGCAGCGCCGACAGATTGACCGCGATACGCCAGTGGCTATAACCCTGATCAAACCAGATACGCATCTGCCGGCACGCCTCGTTGAGCACCCAGTCGCCTATGGGGATGATCAGGCCGGTTTTTTCCGCCAGGTCGATAAAGTGCTCCGGCAGCAACAACCCCTGCTGCGGATGCTCCCAGCGCAACAGGGCTTCAGCCCCCACCGGCTGCTGGTTGCTGGCATCGAACTTGGGTTGGTAATGCAGGCGAAACTGTTGCAGTTCCAGGGCCTGACGCAAGTCCTGCAGCAGTTGCAATTGCTTGCGGGCATTGGTGTTCATCGAGGCATCGAAAAAGCTGTAGCCATTTTTGCCCGCACCCTTGGCGTGATACATCGCCGCATCGGCGTTCATCAGCAACTCTTCGGCACTCAGGCCATTGCCAGGGTACAGAGCAATGCCGACACTCGCGGAGATCAGCAGATCATGCTCATCAACCCGAAACGCTTTGGACAACAGGCTGACCTGACGCGCCGCCACTTGCGGTGCGTCGTCGGGTTCGAGCAAACGTACCAGCAGCACAAACTCATCACCGCCAATACGCGCCAGGGTGTCCTGGCTGCGCAACTGCTCGCGTAAACGCAGCGCCACTTCACGCAACAAGCGGTCGCCAAGATGATGACCGAAGGCATCGTTCACCGGCTTGAAGCCATCGAGGTCGATAAACATCAGCGAGAAACAGCCGCCCTGCTCCGACACCTTGCTTATCGCCTGACCGATACGGTCTGCCAGCAGGATGCGGTTGGGCAGCCCGGTGAGAGTGTCGTGCAGCGCCAACTGGGTCAGTTCTTCATTGGCCAGGGTCAAGGAATCCGCCAGTGCAGCGGTGCGGGCATCGAGGCGGGCATCAAAAATCGAGGTCAGCAAGGCGATCACCAGAACCGCCAGGCTGGACACCAGCACCAGGTTATCCAGGCCCTTGCCACTCAGCCCATCGATTGCTGCGCCACAAAAACTGCCGGCTGGAAAGCTCGCCGCCGCCATTCCGGTGTAGTGCATACCGACAATCGCCATGCCCATGATGACCGCAGCCCCGGCCCGCGCCAGACGCACATACGGGGTTTGCTTGCGCAGATGAAATGCGATCGACAGAGCCGCCGCCGAAGCCCCCACCGCAATCAGCAGCGACAGACCGAACAGGGTCGGGTCGTAATCGATTCCCGGCTGCATGCGCAACGCCGCCATACCGCTGTAGTGCATGGCGCTGATGCCCGCGCCCATGATCAGCGCGCCAAACAGCAATTGCAGTGCAGGCAGGCGCGGCTGGCTGACCAGCCACAAGGCAAAGCCCGACGACAAAATGGCCACCAGCAATGACCACAGGGTCAGCCCCAGGTCGTACCCCAGCTCCAGTGGCAACTCCAGCGCGAGCATCCCGATAAAGTGCATCGACCACACCCCAAAGCCCATGGCCAGAGCGCCGCCACCGATCCACAGATACACGGCGCGGCCTCGCGCCGTGGCGATACGGCCACTTAGGTCAAGGGCGGTGTAGGACGCCAGAATGGCGACACACAAGGAAATCAAAACCAGCGCGGGGGAGTAACTTGCAGAGACCATGGACCTTCTCGTGAGCGTATGCCGAACAGCATCCATGCCCGGTAAAGAGGCGCGATTGTACTGCTTTCAGATGCCAACGCACCTATGCAAGCGACTAATTCCTACAGAGGCCATCTACGCCCCACCAGCATTAGATAAAAGCTAATAAAGTCCTGCGCACCAGCTAACAAATCCCTCTGCACACAGCCATACACTGGTGCATAGCCATAACAAGAGATACAAACATGCCTGCCAGCGTTATTGCCTGCAAAGCAACACTCGCCGATGAAGGAGTACCACGACCATGAAAGCAGTCAGCCCGCGCCTGACCCTGCTGACTGCCAGCGGGGTATGTTCGCTTATCGTGCTCGACACCAATATCGTCGCCGTCACCCTGCCGAGCATTGCCCGAGACCTGGGGGCCAGTTTTGTCGATATCGAATGGGTGGTCAGCGCTTATATGCTGGCGTTTGCCGCGCTGTTATTGCCCGCCGGGAGCATTGCCGATCGCATCGGACGGAAAAAGACCCTGCTGTGGGGCTTGAGCATTTTCATCCTCGCTTCCCTCGGTTGCGGCGCGGCACCCAACAGCCTGCTGCTGGAAATCGCCCGCGCGGTCAAAGGCGTGGGCGCAGCCCTGTTGCTGACCTCGGCACTGGCGTCAATCGGGCATGCCTTTCACGACGAGGTAGAACGAGCCAAGGCCTGGGCCTTCTGGGGCGCGTGCATGGGCGTGGCCATGACCGCGGCACCGACTCTGGGCGGGCTGATTACCGAGTACCTGGGCTGGCGCTGGATTTTCTACCTCAACCTGCCGGTTGGCCTGCTGCTGATGCTACTGGTCAGGCAAGCCATTGCTGAATCCCGCGACCCGCAATCGGCGCGGCTCGACCCCTGGGGCAGCCTGGCTTTCAGCGCCAGCTTGCTGTGCCTGATCTGGGGCCTGATCGAAGCCAATCGTATTGGCTGGGACAACCCGCTGACCTATACCCGGGTATGTGCCGGGGTGCTGTTGCTGGGGCTGTTTGTGCTGATCGAGGCCGTGCAGCGGCGGCCCATGATTGACCTGCAACTGTTCCGTCAGCCGCGCTTTATCGGCGCCCTGCTGGGCATGTTTGCCTATGCCGGCTGTGCCCAGGTGATGATGACTCTGCTGCCGTTTTATCTGCAGAACGGTCTGGGTTTCAGTGCCATTGCGTCGGGCCTGGGCATGTTGCCATTTGCCCTGAGCATGTTGATCTGCCCGCGTATTGGCGCCCGCCTGGCATCGCGCTTCAGCCCGGCGAGCATGATGGCGGCCGGTTTGACGTTGGTCGGTTGCGGCAACTTGCTCAGCGCCTGGGCCGTGGACCATGGCGGCTACCTGAGCTTTGCCCTGACCACGGCGGTGACCGGGGCCGGGGCCGGATTGCTTAATGGCGACACGCAGAAAAACATTATGGCCTGCGTACCCCGCGACCGCGTGGGCATGGCGTCCGGTATGAGTACCACCATGCGCTTCAGCGCCATTGTGCTGGCCATTGGTGTGTTTGGCGCCTTGCTCGGCAGCCATACGGAGCAAAACCTGCAGGCCAGTCTCAACGGGCAATGGCTGGAGCAGAGTCACTTTATTGCTTCGCGGGTGGTAGCTGGGGATATGCAGGGGGCTTTGAGTCAATTGCCGGTGACAGCGCAGGCGCAGGTGCAGCCGCTGGCCACTCGGGCCTTTGTGGCGGGTTTTAGCCTGGTGTTGTGGGTAGCAGGAGTGTTGGGATTGATCGGGGCATTGGTGGTGGGGACGTTGATGCGCAAGCCAATACCGCAACCCGGCCTGGTCATAACCCAATAACCTCCTGTGGGAGCGGGCTTGCTCGCGATAGCCTCACTGCGGTCAATCTGAAAGCCCGCGTTGTTGCATCGCGAGCAAGCCCGCTCCCACAGGATCAAAAAAATTCAGCTCAACTCAAACAACCCCGCCGCGCCCATACCGCCGCCGATACACATGGCAACCACGACAAAGCGTGCGCCACGGCGGCGGCCTTCGAGCAGGCTGTGGCCCACCATCCGCGCACCCGACATGCCAAACGGGTGACCAATGGAAATCGCCCCGCCATTGACGTTCAAGCGGTCATTGGGGATCTGCAGAAAATCGCGGCAATACACCACCTGACAGGCAAACGCTTCGTTGATCTCCCACAGGTCGATATCCGAAACCGTCAAACCAAAACGCTTAAGCAGCTTGGGGATCGCAAACACCGGGCCAATACCCATTTCTTCCGGCGCACAACCACTTACGGCAATCCCGCGATATACGCCCAGAGCTTCAATGCCACGCTGTTTGGCTTCGCCACGGCTCATCAGCAAAACCGCCGACGCGCCATCGGAAAACTGCGAAGCGTTGCCCGCAGTAATGAACTCTCCCTGCTGCACCCATTTGCCGTCCTTCCACACTGGCTTCAGCGCAGCCAGATCCTCCAGGGTGGTGGACGGACGATTGCACTCGTCACGGTCAGCGATCACATCCTGATAACCCGCAGGCTTGCCTTCCTTGTCAAAGCACAGCTTGCGCGCCGCCAGTGGCACGATCTCGTCGGCAAACAAGCCGGCAGCCTGGGCCGCGGCAGTGCGCTGCTGGCTTTGCAGGGAGTACTGGTCCTGCACTTCACGGCTGATGTTGTAACGGCGGGCCACGATCTCGGCGGTTTCCAGCATCGGGATATAAGCCGTGGGCATGCACTCAAGCACCGCCTCGGACTGGGCGCGGTAGGTGTTTTTGTACTTGTTCTGGGTCAGCGACAGCGACTCGACACCACCCGCCACGGCAATCGACATTTCCCCGGTCATGATGCCTTTGGCGGCCACACCGATACTCATCAGGCCCGAGGCGCACATACGGTCAATCGCCATGCCCGGCACCGTGTTGGGCAGGCCGCCGGTGTTGGCGCACAGGCGCCCTATGTTGTAACCCTGAGTGCCTTGTTGCGCTGCGGCGCCCATGATCACGTCTTCCACCGAACCCGGCTCGATACCGGCACGCTCAACCACGGCACGTACCACATGGCCGCCCAGTACCGGCGCTTCGGTGTCGTTGAACGAACCACGGAAGGATTTGCTCAGCGCGGTACGGGCGGTGGAAACGATCACAACGTCATTCAGATTCATGCTCAGGGCTCACTTCTCAAGAGGGTTGAAGGTGTAGCGGCTGATGGTGTCCACCACGCAGCCGGGGCGCTCGCTGCCCTCGATTTCGACGCTGATCCGCACCACTACCTGCAAGGCCTGGCCCAGTGTTTCGACCTGCATGATCTGGCCATGCCCGCGCACCCGCGAACCCACCTTGACCGCTGCCGGAAAACGCAGGCGGTCGCTGCCGTAGTTGACGCCCATGGCCAGGTTTTCGAACTGCATCAGTTGCGGCATAAACAGGTTGGCCAGGGCCAGGGTCAGGTAGCCGTGGGCAATGCAGGCACCGAACGGCCCGTTGGCGGCGCGCTCGGGATCGACATGAATCCACTGGTGATCCCCCGTCGCATCGGCAAACAGGTTGATCCGCTCCTGGGTCAGCAGCAGCCAGTCGGTGCGGCCCAGGTCTTGCCCGGCGGCGGCGAGCAACTGCCCGGGGTTGCTGAATACTGTGCTCATGGTGATGCCCTCAGGCCTGTTGCGAACTGACGGGCAGCACTTCGCCAACCATATAGGAGGCGTAGTCGCTGGCCAGGAACACCATGACATTGGCCACCTCCCACACTTCAGCGGCGCGGCCAAAGGCTTCGCGGCTGGTGAGCTGTTCCAGCAGTTCGCTGCTGGAGGCTTTTTTCAGGAAGTCATGCAAGGCAATGGACGGCGCCACGGCATTGATCCGCACGCCGCTTTCCGCTGCTTCCAGCGCGCTGCAGCGAGTCAAAGCCATCACCCCGGCCTTGGCGGCAGCGTAATGGGCCTGTTCTTTCTGTGCCCGCCAGCCCAGTACCGAAGCATTGTTGACGATGGCCCCGGCGCCACGGCGCTCCATATGCGGGAGCATGGCGCGGGTCATGCGCATGGTGCCGGTAAGGGTGATGTCGAGCACTGAAGACCACTGTTGATCGGTCATTTCAGTGAGGCGTACCTGACCGCCAAGACCGGCGTTATTGATCAGTACATCGACCCCGCCCAGCGCGTCTTCGGCGGCGGCAACCAGGGCTTGTACATCGGCTTCGAAGGTGACGTTGCACAGTTGCCCGTATACCGCCTGCAAGCCGGTTTCGGCCTTGAGCCGTTCAACCGCTTCTTCAAGGCGACGCGGGTGGATATCGGAAATCATCAAGGCCCGGCAGCCTTCTTCGGCGCAGCGTTTGGCAGCGGCATAACCGATGCCGGCGCCGGCTGCGGCGGTGATCAATATCGACTTGCCAGCCAGTAGCTGGTGGCCCGGGACATAGGGAGGTGCTTGTCTCATGATTGAATTCTCTGGTTAAAACTAAATGCCTACTGTGGGAGCGGGCTTGCTCGCGATGGCATCACCGCGCGGCAGCAGATACACCGCGTCGCCTGCATCGCGAGCAAGCTCGCTCCCACAACACAAGCGAAACGCTCATCAATGTCAGCTACCCCACACCCTTTGCGGCGCAGGCGCTTCAGCCAGAATCTGGCCCATGGCAACCCCCACTTCTTCGGGCTGCCATTGCGCGCCCTTGTCGCGGGTCACGCCGGTGCGCCACCCATCCCCCAAGGACAGTCGCCCGCCCTGGCTTTCGATAATCTGCCCGCTCACATGGCCCGACAGTTCGCTGCCCAGCCACACCACCAGCGGCGCAACGTTTTCCGGCGCCCAGGCATCAAAACCGCCATCTTCGGGCTTTTTCACCACATCCGGCATCGCACTCTCAGTCATCGAAGTACGCGCCGCCGGGGCCAGGGCATTGGCAGTCACGCCATAACGCGCCAGCTCTGCCGCCTGTACCAGAGTCAGCGCAGCAATCCCGCCTTTGGCTGCGCTGTAGTTGGACTGCCCCACCGACCCCTGCAAACCTGCGCCGGAGCTGGTGTTGATAATCCGCGCCGCCACCGGCTGACCGGCCTTGGCCAGGTCACGCCAGCGCTTGCCCAGAATATTGGCCAGGCAAAAATGCCCCTTCAGATGCACGCGCATCACCGCATCCCAGTCGTCTTCCGCCAGGCTGATAAACATCCGGTCGCGCAAGATGCCTGCGTTGTTGACCAGCACATGCACTTCGCCAAACGCTGCCAGGGCGGCATCGACGATATGTTGTGCTGTCGCAATAGTGGTGATGTCATCGGCATTGGCGATGGCCTGCCCACCCGCCTCGCGGATTTCGACGGCCACTGCTTCAGCCGCCTCGCGGCGAATATCGTTAACCACCACATTGGCGCCCTGCCCGGCGAACGCCAGGGCATAGGCCCGACCCAATCCTGCGCCTGCGCCGGTAATAATCACGGTACGTCCTGCACAAATTGCCATGTCAATGCTCCTAGAGGCGCTCAATAATCGTCACGTTGGCTTGCCCGCCGCCTTCGCACATGGTCTGCAAGCCATAGCGGCCACCGCTTTGCTCAAGCTGGTTGAGCAGGCTGGTCATCAACCGCGCGCCGCTGGCGCCCAGCGGATGGCCAAGGGCAATGGCGCCGCCGTTGGCGTTGGTTTTCACCGGGTCGTAATCCAGCTCCCTGGCCCAGGCCATGACCACCGAGGCAAAGGCTTCGTTGATCTCCACCAAGTCGATATCGCGGATGCTCATACCGGCTTTTTTCAGCGCGGCACGGGTCGCGGCAATCGGCGCGGTGAGGTGCCAGATCGGGTCGTCGCCCATCACTGACAAGTGATGAATCCGCGCCCGTGGCGTCAGGTTGTAGCGCTTGAGCGCTGCTTCGGAAACCACCAGCAAGGCCGCCGAGGCATCGCAGGTCTGGCTGGAAACGGCAGCGGTAATCGACGGAAATTCTGCAGACACCGGCTCCAGCTCGGCCATTTTCGCCAGGCTGGTGTAACGCGGAGTTTCGTCGTCCCACACCCCTTCGCAAGGCACGATCTCATTGACGAAACGGCGCCCGCTGATGGCGTCCAGCGCACGCCGATGGCTTTCCAGAGCGTAAGCTTCCATCTGCTGGCGGCTGATATTCCAGTGATCGGCGATACGCTGGGCGGCGTAGAACTGGTTCACCGGCTGGTCGCCAAAGCGCGCTTTCCAGCCTTTGCTGCCCGAGAACGGGTCGCTGAAACCCAGCGCCTGACCGGCCAGCATCGCCGACGAAATCGGAATCTGGGTCATGGTCTGCACACCGCCCACCGCGATCACATCCTGGGTACCGCTCATCACCGCCTGGGCGGCAAAATGCAGCGCCTGCTGGGATGAACCGCACTGGCGGTCGATGGTGGTACCGGGCACATTCAACGGCAAACCGGCGGCCAGCCAGCTGGTGCGGGCAATATCACCGGCCTGGGAGCCAATGGTATCGACGCAACCAAAGATCACGTCGTCATATTCATCGGCCGGGATCTGGTTGCGCTCCACCAGCGCCTTGAGCACATGGGCGCCCAGGTCGATGGCATGGACATGGGCCAGGCCGCCCTTGCGCTTGCCGGTAGGGCTGCGCAGCGCATCAATAATATAGGCTTGCGGCATCGGTCAATCCTCGAACGTGTGACCGGGGCCCAGAGGCGCCGCGCCACTTAATACATGTTCGGCCACACGGGTCTTGTGCAGCGCACGGTCGCCCCAGGCGTTGTCCAGTGCCCAGGCGCGTTTCATAAACATTTGCAGGTCGACTTCCCAGGTGTACCCCATCGCCCCGTGCACCTGAATGCCGTGACGAGCCGCCAGCCAGCTGGCTTCGCAACTGGCCAGACGCGCCTGGGACACCCACACCCCGGCATTCGGTTCGTTGTGGGCCAGGGCGTAAGCCGCGCGATACAGCACCGGCTTGGCAAATTCGAGTTGGGTAGCGACGTCGGCCAGATGATGCTTGACCGCCTGAAAGCTGCCGATCGGCTTGCCGAACTGCTTGCGCTGGGCGGCGTAATCCACCGACAGATCGAGCATGCGCTGGGCCAGCCCGAGCAATTGCCCGGCCACCGACAGCGCGCCACGGTTGAGGGTCTGCGCCCACAGTGCACGGCCCTGTTCGCCCTGCGCCACCCGTGTCGCAGCAGCAGGTTGCCAACTGACCCGGGCCAGGCGTCGCGAGGCATCGATGCTGGTATGCCCTAGTACATCCACCAGGCTGCGGGGCACGGCGTGGACTTCATCACCGTGGGCCAACAGCAACAGATCAGCATGGGCAGCATCGGCCACCAGCGGGTTGACCGGGTGGCCGATGGCAACCCGCAAACTGCCGTCGGCAATCCCCGACAGCCATTCGCCACGTTGCGCAACACCGTCCGCCAACCCGGCGATCAAGGCACTGGCCACATAAGCGGTGTCAGCCAGGGAATCAGGAATGGCGTAGTAGCCCAGTTCCTGGGTCATCAGTGCCCAGGCCACATCGTCCATGCCCAGGCCACCAAAAGCCTCGGGGATCGACAGTGCGGTCAGGCCCTGCTCGGCAATTTTGTTGCGTAAATCCGGGGAGCGGCCAGCGTCGGTTTCCCAGATTTCGCGAAGCATTTCCGGCGCAGCCTCGGTCATCAAAAAACGGCTGATGGCTTCGCGGAAGGTTTGCTGGTCATCGGTAAAGGTAAAGTCCATCCCCGGCCTCACTTCGGCAGACCGAGCATGCGCTCGGCAATGATATTGCGCTGGATCTCGTTGGTGCCCGCATAAATGGGCCCGGCCTGGGCAAACAGAAAACCCTCCAGCCAGTCATGGCCGTCTGCGGCTTTACCGGTCAGTTCGCCGCTGGCACCAAGAATGCGCATGGCGGTTTCGTGCATGCGCAAATCCAGCTCCGACCAGATGATCTTGTTGGTACTCGACTCCGCGCCAATCTGCGCGCCACGGCTCAGCCGGCCCACGGTGTGGTAGGCGGACAAGGCGTAGGCTTGCGCATCCATCCACGCCTTGCACACCGCATCGCCCAGAGCTGGATCGCGGTCAGCGCTGGCGCGGTTGGCCTGGTACAACTCCACTAATTTGCGCGCGGTGTACTGAAAGCGTGCGGGTGAGCGCAGGAGCAAGCCGCGCTCAAAACCGGCGGTGGCCATTGCCACATGCCAGCCCTGGCCTTCGTCGCCAATGCGGTTTTCCAGGGGGATGTGCACGTCGTCGAAGAACACTTCGGCGAATGCATCCTTGCCGTTCAGGGCCTTGATCGGGCGTACGGTAACCCCCGGCGCATTCAACGGCACCATCACAAATGACAGGCCATGATGGCGGGCAGATGCAGGATCACTGCGAAACAGGCCAAACAGCCAGTCGGCAAAAATGGCCCGGGTCGACCAGGTTTTCTGACCGTTGAGTACATAGCCGTCACCCTTGCGGGTGGCCTTGCTGGTAATCGCCGCCATATCGGAACCGGCGTTGGGCTCCGACCAGCCCTGGGCCCACATATCGACACTGGCCGCCATGCGTGGCAAAAAGCGTTTTTTCTGCGCTTCGGTGCCGAACTCCATCAGGGTCGGGCCCAGCAGTAGCTGGCCATTTTGATTGACCCGCATCGGCGCACCCGCGCCGTAATATTCTTCTTCGAAGATCAGCCACTCGATCAGATCGCAACCACGGCCACCCAACTCGGTGGGCCACATCACCATCGACAGACGATTTTCAAACAGCTTGGCTTCCCACTGGCGATGCTGCTCGAACCCTTCGCGGGTGTCGTAGCTGGCCAGGGGCTCAGACGGCAGATTGGCCACCAGCCATTGGCGCACTTCCTGGCGAAAGGCCTTTTGCTTGGGCGAGTAAGTCAGTTGCATGGTCGGCCCCCTCAGAACTTGGCGTCGCGTTTTTCAACAAACGCGCGGCGAGTTTCAGCGGAGTCGGCACTGGTGTAGGCCTGCAGGGTAAAGCCCTGCTCCCAGCGGTATTTGTCTTCCAGATTGCCGTCTTCGATGCCGTTAAGCGCCTCTTTGGCGATACGGATCATGGCCGGGCTTTTCGCTGCGATCTTGTGCGCGATTTTCAGCGCGGTTTCACGCAGTTGCTCGCGGGGCACCACGCGCTCGATAAAGCCGTATTGCTGGGCTTCGACGGCACCTATCTTGTCACCGGTAAAGAACAAATAGCGGACTTTCTGCACCGGAAACAGGCGCTGTAAATGCGCACCGCCGCCCATCGCGCCACGGTCCACTTCCGGCAGGGCAAAAGTGGCGCAATCAGAGGCCACCACAATATCGGCGGCGCCGGTAATGCCGATGCCGCCACCCAGCACAAAACCATGGACCGCGACGATGACCGGCAGCGGATTGCGATGCACGGCCTTAAAGGTGGCGTAGTTACCCGCGTTGACCTTGACGATCAGTTCCGGATTGGCGTCCAGTTCCTTGATATCGACCCCTGCGCAAAAACCGCGGCCTTCGGCACGGATCACAATCACCCGTACGAGCGGGTCCTGGCCCAGGGCTTCGAGGGTCTGCGCCAGGTCCAGCCATTCCTGGCTGTTGAGGGCATTGACCGGCGGCTTGTCGATCACCAGCTCAGCGACGCCTGCGTCGATACTGGTGTGAAATGCGGTATGCGTTGCGCTGTTCACATGTGCTCCCGGGTTGGCAAAGGCATGGGAGCAGTATGGGAAGGTGCCGGGAGTGGATCATCGTCCGTTGAGACTAAAGCTGGCAGGCGCTACAAAACCCTGTAGCAGTTGACTCGCGAAGCGAGGCTACGTCCGGCTGCGCAGTAGCTCGGTAATGCAGATACACCGCGATTACCGGTTTTACGAGCGCTTCGCGCTCGAACGCAGCCTCGCTCCGCGAGTCAGCGGCTACAAGGTCCCCAGGGATGGCTACCCGCCCTCGTCCACAATGGCTCTGGCGGTATTATTAAGCAGATTATGTACACGCTCGATCTCTTCCGGGCTCCAGTACCTCTGGTGCAATTGCAGGGCATGCCGCAGGTTGTGCATCGCTTCATGAATCTCTGCCGGTCGTTCCTGGCCCAGCAGCGAACGCCGACTGACCTCAATACGCATATGTACACCCTTGAGGGCAACGGCCTGCTGACCAAGATATAACCCCCCCTCCTCGGTAATGTTGTAAGTCTTTTTATCGCCCTCAATAGCAACTTGCACCAGTTGCCCGGCCTCCAGAAAGGCCAGCGCCGGGTAGATCACCCCCGGGCTGGGGCTATAGGCGCCGTCAAACAAGCCTTCTATTTGTTGAATCAAGTCATAGCCATGGCGGGGCTGTTGGTTAATCAATTCCAACAGCAACAACTTCAAATCACCTGAAGCAAAAATCCGCGGGTTGCGGGCAGCACGCTCACGGCCCGAGTGCCTGGCATGCCCTGCGTGCGTTTGTGCTTCTGTCACGTGTGAATAGTGCTCGTTCATTTTTCTGACATCCCAAAGCGAAAAATAGAACTTGAACAATAACTCAAATTATGACCAAAACAGCTTAATACAACTACTGAAACACATAAGATAAAAAACATTAAGATATAACTGGTACAGACAATATAGATACAACTTAATGCTTACAAAAACACTTAACTCATACAGATCATACAAATACAACTCTTACAAAGCCTGAAGATACAACCTACATTACTCATTAAAATGTATCACTGTCCTCTGCGCAGCCTGATGAAGGAGACCTCACCCATCGGCAGCTACACCCCGTCAAAAACACAGCCTAGAGTAAGAATCATTCCCCTTAGGGCAAATAGTCCGAATTTTCTGGCGTAGGAAATTCCCTTCAAAACGGACGGCATAAAACTACGCAACAAAACGCCTTTTACTATGTTGATCAAAATACCATTACGTAATACTTCTCCTCGCCTTGACAGCACACTCATTCAACAAGACAACCAAACAATCTTGTCGGTGATCAGGCTTTCAACGCATCGACAACCGGTAACTATAAAGTTCCGGCAAAGCACTGAAGGACTGAAACGCCATGTCCTCTTATACATCTAAACAGGTAACAAACATGTTCAAGCAAGTAGTAGCAACCACCCTCGTCGCTCTGGCTATCGGTTCTTCAAGTGCTGTCGTAGCAGCAGATACCAGCACCAGCATCAAAATCAGTGCTGATATCCCGTCTGTTCAATTCCACGCTGTAGCAGCGAACAACACGACTTTCGGTAACGACGAAAAAATGGGCTACAACACCGCCAGCAAACTGCTGGCCCCCATCACCCAGGCATTTAATCTCAAAAGCACATCTGGCTCGATCAAGGCCCATATCGTAGGCGGCCCAGTAGCCCTGTTCAACGGTACTGCTGCCCATAACATCCCGCTCACCACCACTATCGGCGGCGTAACACTTACCGGCACCCCACAGGTAGTTGCAGCCCAAAACGCCACAACTGCTGCTGGTACCCAGTCCCTGCTGACCATCGCAGCCGGCACAATCCCAGCCGCCGCAGTTGGTGTATTCAACGCAGACTTCACCATCCTCTTCGAAGAAGAAATCACCGGGTCTTAAACCCCGCACGCACGTCGCGCTGCAGGTTTAACCCGCAAGTAAGCGTTCGGTCGGTACTCGCTGACCGAACGTACCTTGTCGTTTGTACAGTCCGTTATCGAGTATTCGAATATGTTCCCGATGACTCCCATCGCGGCGGCACTTGCCCTCATGATTGGTACTTCTGCATTTGCAGCTGCAGCAACACCGGCTAGCAGCGGTACCACACCGCGCAGTTTGCTGGCTCAAGCCAAGGGGCTGCCTGCAGATTTTGAAGAGCATTTTTTCGATGTGCCGCTGGCGGTACAAGTCGAACGCGACGGGCAACTGGTGGGTCAGGCAATGATCGTGCTCACCCGTGACGATAAACTCACACTGATTGACTTTACCGACCACGACGGCAGCCAGATACCTGTAGCTGAACGTGATGTGTGGTCAGACTTCCTCAAACAGGGCGTTACCCTCGGCAACTGCTCTGTCAACTGCCCGGAACAATTACTGGCAGTTCATTACAACCTGGAGAACTCACTGGTCTCGCTGCTGACGGAAAACGCCGAGCGTGAAAACCAGCAGAGCCAGTTCCACGACCTGCCAGAAAACGGCAGCCGTGGCCTGATTGTGCGCAATCAACTGAATCTCAACGGCGGCCAGGAAGAAAGCCTGAGCGGTCGCTTTGGCCTTGAGGCCAGCAGCAGCCTGGGCAATTGGACCCAAGGGCTGAACCTGCAACTGTCCCGCCTTGGCGGGCCGGACTACAAGCTCTATCACGCGGTGCATGAGGCTTATACCCAGCGCGAATTCGAAGGCAGCTTTGTTCGGTTGGGCTATTTCACTCCCAGCTCCGCTGGCCTGACCCGTCAAATTCGCACCTTCGGCGCCAGCCCCGATACCACCCTGGGCGTGATGTACGGCAGCTCCGACAGCCTGGCCATCGACCTGCCCAAGGCCAGCATCTACCCCATCCATATCACGGCCAACCGTGAAGGCTCCGTGGAGATCTACCGCAACGGCCTGCTGATCAACACACAACCCGTCAACGCGGGCCTGCAAAACATCGATACCCGCTCCCTGCCGGGCGGTATCTATGAGGTTGAAGTGCGTCTGATCGAAGACGGCAAAACCACCAGCACCACCTCGGAGCTGGTGTACAAGCCCAACAACTGGCGCAACCATGACCAGCGCTGGCGCTACAACCTGTTCGCCGGGCGTGAAACCAAGTTGCTGAGCAACTGGGAAGAACAGTCCAATGGTGAAATGACCGGGGGCGCTTCGTTCAACTACCTGGTGCACCCGAGCGTGATCCTTGGCCTGTCCGGGCGTCAGGTCAAAGGCGCCATGCAGCTTGGAACATCTGTTGACTGGACCCTGAGCAACAGCGCCAGTATTTATGCCAACGTCTATCAAACCCAGAAGCACGGTACCGGTGCAGACCTGAACGCCCTGTACAACTACGGCACCGGCAGCCTGGTGTTTAACCACAGCCGCAGCTGGCTCGACACCCGCAACACTTACGAAACCCTGGCGGATGGCACACGCTTGCGCAAACGCGCGACCTATGTCGGCCAGACCAGTAATTCGTCGGTTTCGATGAACCATCGTTTCGGTCCAAAAAGCAGCGCCAGCGCCCGCCTCTCCTACGCGCAGGGCCATACCAAGGGTTATGGTCTGGATCTGGGTTGGTCGCAAACCACCCACTTGTTCGGCAGTGACGGCAACTGGCGCCTGTCGGCATTTGATCGGCCGACCAGCTCGAGCACCGTAGGCAAGCGCAATCGCGGTGTCGACCTGAGTATCAGCCTGGCCCTCGGTGGCCCGCGCGAACAATGGTCCGCCAGCCTGGGCTCGCGCACCTCCCGTGACGGCGAACGTGACAGCAACGCCTCGGTGACCTACAGCAGAAGCCTGGAGAACCACCTGCTGCAAAGCGTATCAGCCACAGCAACCACTGACACCTACGGTGTCGGTCTGTCCGGGCGAGCAAGCTTTGAGAACCAGTTTTTCAATGGCGACGGTTTTGTACAGCGCTCTTCGTACAATGGCAAACTCAGCGGCGGCCTGAACCTGGACAACACCATCGCGATCGGTGGCGGCAAAGCCGTTATGGCCAGTGAATACAGCGGCCGTGGCGCAGGCATGATTGTCGATGTGCAGTCCGATGTCGACGGCATCACCCTGCGCGCCGACGACCTGAGTGGTAGCAGCACAATCCTGCGACCGGGGCGCAACTTTATCCCGCTTACGGCTTACAAAAACAGCTCGGTGAGTTTCGACTTTCAGGGCACAGACGTTCCTGCGGCAACCATCCAGCCTGCACGCAGCCGCTACCACCTGAACAAGGGCGGTGTGGATTATCGCGCCATCAATGTGGTGCAGACCGTAACCGTACTCGGTCGCCTGGTAGACCAGCAGGGCAGCCCGCTCAAGGGCCATCACGTCATCAACCACGCCAGCCGGGGTATTACTGAAGTTGACGGGTTCTTCTCGATGGAAATGAATGCCCGCACACCGACGCTGGAAGTACGCCGCGGCGAGCAGTTGCTGTGTCAGTTCCGGATTGACACCAAAAACGCTAAAAAAGAGAAAGATGTGTTGCAGATCGGAGACTTGCGCTGCCACCCCGATACCTTGGCCGAGTCGAAAAACAACCCGCAGATTGCCGGTTAATCGACTAAAATTTAAATATGCACGGTTTGTTTTTTACACGCATGCCCCATAGCGAGATTCTCTAATGAAACGGTTCTATTCCCTTATTGGCCTTGCACTGATATCACTCAATGCCCTGGCCGGGCCCAATATTAATCCCGGCACTATGTATGACTACATGGACGGCGACAAAAGTACTTATTTGAAACGCGTATTCAATGGCGGCAGCAGCACTGCATTTGTGCGAATCCAGATCCTGGAAATTATTTACAAGGCAGACGGCACCTCTGACGAAGTGCCCCTGAAAACCCAGCAGGGCAGCGTTCGTGACGGCTTGATGGCCAGCCCGGCACGCATGATCATTCCCGCAAACAGCACTCAGGGCTCACGTTTGCTGTTTATGGGCAACCGTGACCAAGAACGCTACTTTCGCGTCCGGTTTATCCCGGTAGTGCCTGAGAAAGAAGACGAGTTTGCCTTGAGCCAGGAACAATCCGCCGACTACAGAAAGACCATGAGTGCGGGCGTAAGTGTATTGGCCGGTTACGGCACCATCTTTATGGTTCGCCCTAAAAACATACGCGTTGACACGCGTATTGATGACCAAAAAAATCAGTACTCCATTAACAACCATGGCAATACCGTGGTGCTGATTGATGACTTCAAGGACTGCTCGGTCAAAGACTCGCTGGACTGCAAACCCGTGACCAAAACTCATATCTTGCCGGGCAAGACATTCCAGTTCAGCAAAGAACCCGGTCGCCATTACCGTTTTCAGCTGATCGAAGCAGATAAACAAAAAAGCATTGAGGTCAAAGACTAATGCACTTACCTGTCGGCAAAATCGCACAGCTGGCTGTCGCAGCAACCTTGACACTGTGGATGCAGGCAGGGCATGCAATCCGTGAAGAGCGCACATTCGAAGTGAGTGTCAATATCCCGACTCCGGATTTTTATATTTTACCGAGCGACCCGGCCTTTCTGGAGCGTGAGCAGAAAATGGGCTGGGACATAAACCGCAAGATACTGATGCCTCTGCGCACATCATTCGATGTGCGCAATGCCAACGGCGGTATCACGGCTCGCCTGGGGCATGACCCGGTATTGTCCAGCGGAAGTGAGTTGATCAACCTAGATGTGCGCTTTAATAATCAGCTACTCACGTTGAATGATACCCAAGTTGTAACCGAAAGCGAGGCAAAGGCCGGGTTAAGGGTGCCATTGAAAATCGAAGCCATCGAGCCACAGGATGGATTTGTCGGGGGGGAGTATTTTGGCAGTGTGCAAATTATTTTTGATGCGCAACTTGGTTCGGGCTGATGACAAATCTCTAGCAGAGCAATACGGGTTTAATTAAAGCCGACTTAGTGGTATTAAAATGAACAACCTACAGATTCTCCCTAATAAAATATTTGGCTATTGCACCACATTGGTCGCGGCCATGGTGATTAGTTTTGCGAGCTTGACCACTGCTCAGGCTTATGAAATGTCAATCAGTGCAGAATTCAAGCCTGACCCGTCAAACCCGCTCATCAACAAATTTGTTAATACAACAACGCCTAGCGGTTATTGCCAATACTACTCTCGCAACTGCGAGACAACTGGCATGTTCAGTTTACGCGCTCAAATTTATTTCATATCAAACACCACCATTAGGGCCAACCATACTGATCCACGCCAAGGTGCTATATTCCATTTCCCTACTGATTGGAGAGATCTGACTGTTACACACAGCCAGACTGGCGAACAGAGAACAATGCGAATTCGGATAAAAGGATTTGGCACACAGTACCGAGTTACCCCAGACGACGTTAGATTACTGGTTAACGGTGGTCAGCCCGGGATAAATACATTACCGGCACATAGAATGCTATGGGGGGGAGAAGCATGGAACATTGCACCTAATACTTGCCTTACAGCTAGTGGCTGGGAAGCGTTCAGCGAGACTAACTATGCATTCTTCTGGGAAACCCCTCTACCGGGGCCTTGTCAGAAACAAGCACATTTTGACATTCCATACTTTCGCTATAACTACTTCGATTTCGCCTACGAAATAGAAGCCCCTGACCCACTGAATATGTCAACCGGGAATTACACTGGAAACATAGCATACACAATCGGCCCAAACAAAGATTTCGACATGGGGGATGTAATGGTGGCGACAGACGATACTCTGTCGTTAAATTTCACTTTAACTGTGCAACATGCCCTAAAAGTCGACATCCCACCCGGCGGCGACAAGGTCGAACTGACCCCCAAAGGCGGTTGGCAACAATGGTTACAAAAAGGCCGTATCCCCGAAAAACTATCCCGGGATCAGACATTTCTGATGTCTTCCAGTTCACGTTTCAAGATGCAACTGGTCTGTGACCGGACAATCAACGATACCTGTGCCATCAGCAATGGCAGCCATCAAGTGCCAGTCGATGTACTGGTCAGCATGCCCAATGGTGTCGCCAATGACGACAACTCCGCAGTCTCTCGTAAACCGCTGAGTGTTTCTACGGACCTGCTGTTCAAGTCCACCTTTTATGTCGAACAAAAACCTTCGACCCTGCATTTCGAAATCCAAAAGCAGTACGTTGAACAAATGTTGAACGAGCAAGGCAAGTATTCGGGCAATATCACCGTCGTCTGGGATTCGGATCTCTGAGGCGGGGCACCCGAACGGACTAGTCCGGCTCAGGGATTGCACCCGTGTTGCAGGCTTCCATGCTGGGCCTTTATCCGTATAACTACGATGAGGCCCCTATGGAGCTTGCCCTGACTGACGAGCAGCGAATGATTCAAGGGTCTGCCGAGCGTTTTTTGACCCAGGTTGCCAGCTCCGCGGCGGTGCGCACGGCAATGAGCAGCGAACGCGGGTATGACATCGATACTTGGGCACAAATGGCTCAGGAGCTTTACTGGCCCGCACTGGCAATCCCAGAAGCCTATGGCGGGCTCGGGTTGCGCTTTGTCGAGGTGTGCCTGTTACAGGAGCAATTGGGCCGTTGCCTGTTGCCCTCGCCTTTTTTTGCCACCTGCTGCCTGGCCACCCCTGCCCTGCTGCTGAGCCGTAATGAAGCCCTCAAGGCGCTCTGGCTGCCACTGATTGCCGCAGGCGAGGTTCGCGCCAGCCTGGCCTTTACCAGTGCACCGCGCTGGGACGACAGCGGCGTGCAGGTGTATGCACAGAGCCACGCCGGGGGCTATCGCCTCAACGGCGAGTATCGCTATGTAATCGACGGCGCTGACTGCGACTTGCTGATCATTGCCACCCGTACCCCGGGCAGCGTCGGCGAAGCCGGTATCCGCCTGTTTGCCCTGCCCGCCGACACACCCGGCCTGCAGCGCCAGTTGCAACCAACCCTGGACCAGACCCGGCGCCTGGCCACCCTCACCCTGCATGACGTTGCCGTATACGACGAGCAATTGCTCAGCGAGCCCGGCCAAGGCTGGCCCATGCTGCGCGATGTGCTACAGATCGCCGGTATTGGTCTGGCTGCAGAACAGACTGGAGGTGCCCAGCAGTCGCTGGACCTCACCCTGGCCTATATCAACGGTCGTGAGCAGTTTGGCCGACGCATTGCCAGCTTCCAGGCTATCAAGCACCGTTGCGCCGACCTGATGCTGGCCATCGAATGCGCCCGTTCGGCCAGTTACTACGCTGCCTGCATCGCAGCCGAGTGCCTGGATATCGACGGAGACCCAAGCATTCGCCAGCAACTGGGGGAAGCCGCTGCCACCGCGAAAATTTTTGCCAGTGAAGGTTTTTTCCAGTGTGCCGCCGAGTCCATCCAGTTGCATGGTGGCGTGGGCTTCACTTGGGAATACGACCCGCACCTGTATTTCAAAAGGGCGCGGGCCAGTGAACAGATGCTCGGCACCCCGGCGTTTCATCGCGAGCAATTGGCCCGGCAGATTTTCGGAGAGCGCACATGAATATCGGTTTTAGCGCGGCAGATGAGCAGTTTCGCCAGCAGGTGGCGCAGTGGATGCAGCAGCATCTGAACGGTGACTTTGCGGTCTTGCGCTTTCGCGGTGGCCCGGGGGATGAAGACTTTGCCCCCGAGTTGCGCAAGCGCTGGGAACAGGTGCTGGCCCAGGGCGGCTGGGTGGGCGCTGGCTGGGCCGTCGAGCATGGCGGCCGTGGCTTGAGCATCAACCAGCAAGTGATCTTTTTCGAAGAGTATGCCCGCGCAGGCGGCCCGGGGCGCATGGGCCATATTGGCGAAGGGCTGGTGGGGCCGACGATTGCGGCCTTTGGCAGCCGAGAACAGCAACAACGTTTTTTGCCGCCGATTCTGGCGGGCAGGCACTTTTGGTGTCAGGGCTACTCCGAGCCGGGAGCCGGCTCGGACCTGGCCAATATCAAGACCCGCGCCAGCTTCGATGAAGGCAGCGGGCAATGGTTGATCAGCGGGCAAAAGGTCTGGACCTCACTGGCCCATGAGTCGGACTGGTGCTTTGTACTGGCGCGTACCGAGCCGGGCAGTGTTGGCCACCGCGGTTTGTCGTTTTTGCTGGTGGAGATGGATCAACCGGGTATCCGGGTGCAGCCGATCCGGCAGTTGACCGGCACCAGTGAGTTCAACGAGGTGTTTTTTGATCAGGCGCGGGCTTGCGCAGGCAACCTGATCGGGCAACCGGGTGAAGGCTGGAAAATCGCCATGGCGTTGCTGGGGTTTGAGCGCGGGGTGTCGACCCTGGGCCAGCAGATGCAGTTTCAGAATGAGCTGGACGAGGTGGTGCGTATCGCCAGGGCCAATGGCGCGGCGCAAGACCCGGTGCTGCGCCAGCGCATCGCGCAGGCCTGGAGCGGCTTGCGGGTGTTGCGCTACAACTCGTTGCGCATGTTGTCCGGGGTACAGGATGGCAGCCTGCGGCCTGAGGCGACGATCTACAAGCTGGCCTGGTCAACCTGGCATGTGGAACTGGGCAAGCTGGCGATGGATGTGTTGGGGCCAGAGGCGGAGTTACTGGCCGGGGCGCCTTATGAGTTGACGCGGTTGCAGGCGCTATTTCTATTTACCCGGGCGGATACGCTGTATGGCGGCAGCAATGAGATTCAGCGCAATATCATTGCCGAGCGGGCCCTGGGGATGCCACGGGAGGCGCGGTAGTACTTAAACCCGATCGCTGGCAAGCCAGCTCCCACAAGGCTCGGGCAAACCTGGGATATTTGTATCCAAAACCATCGCTGGCCAACCAGCTTCCACACTGACAGTGCAAA
>NZ_JBUZTQ010000022.1:0-89473 GCF_055408445.1 Pseudomonas sp. B414
CCAATCCAACTCATTGAAACTCAAGGAGTTTTCCGTTTCGACTGCGCCGGAAGTGGGGCGAATTATAGACAGATACAAATCCGAGTCAAGGGTTAATTGCAGCTTAAGCAACAGATACCGGTTTCTTCTTATAAAGACGCGGAATCCGGCTCTTCACCAAGGGTATGCGCAGGGCCAGCAGGCACACACCTATAAAGGCATAGATCGACCATTCCTTGAGATCTGCCCGCACAATCCAGAGCATATGAAGCAACCCCAAACCGACAACCACATACACCAGGCGATGCAGCTTCTTCCAGCGCCCACCCAATCGCCGCTGACTGTATCGGTTTGAAGTCACGGCCAGCGCCAGCAAACACAAGAAACCCAGCGCACCAACAATAATGTAGGGCCGCTTGCGCAGCTCCACGCCCAATTGCGACCAATCAAACCCCAGCACAAAAGTCAGATAGGCACAGAGGTGCAAAACCACGTAGGCAAAACACCACAACCCTAACTGACGGCGCACCGCTATCCAGCCCGACCATCCTGTGAGCTTCTGCATCGGCGTCATGCAGAGCGTCACCAATAACAGTATCAGCGTACCCAGCCCCAGCCTGTCGACCAGCACCTTTCCCGGATCCGGGCCAAGGGCAAAGATCCAGGCCTGATACAACCAAAGCAAAGGCCAGATGGCAGCAGCCACAAAAACGCCAATACGCCAAGCAAGGAGCTTCATCAGTAATTTTTCCGCAAATCGAGACCGGTATATAAAGAAGCCACTTCATCTGCGTAACCATTGAACATCTGGGTATCACGCACATTCGGACTGAACAGGCCGCTCGGCAAACGTCGCTCACGCGCCTGCGTCCACCTTGGATGATCGACTTGCGGGTTCACGTTGGCATAAAAGCCGTACTCATCCGCAGCAATGCTTTGCCAGGTGGTTTTCGGTTGCTCTTCGACAAGGCTGATTCGCACAATGGATTTCACGCTTTTGAAACCATACTTCCAGGGCACTACCAGTCGTAGCGGCGCCCCATTCTGGTTCGGCAATTCACGCCCATACATACCCACCGCCAGAATTGCCAACGGGTTCATTGCCTCATCCAGACGTAACCCTTCTACATAGGGCCAGTCAATCAATGCGAAACCCGAACGCTGCCCGGGCATGACCTTGGGGTCCTGCAAGGTCTCAAAGCGTATGTATTTGGCTTTGGATGTCGGCTCTACCTGTTTGAGCAAGGCTGAAATGGGGAAACCCATCCACGGAATCACCATTGACCAGGCTTCAACACAGCGCAGACGATAAATCCGCTCCTCCAACTGATAAGGCTTCATAAAGTCTTCAAGGGCATAACGCCCCGGCTTGCCCACCTCCCCGTCTACCACCACAGTCCAGGGCTCGGTTTTCAAAGCGCCAGCGTTCTGCGCCGGATCACCCTTGTCGGTGCCGAACTCATAGAAGTTGTTGTAGTGAGTGGCATCCTTGAATGGGGTGATCGCCTCTCCCTTGACTGTCACTGCCTGCCATTTGGTCTGCGGGAGTTTGTCAGTAAACCAGGCTGGAGCCTTGCCGGGTTCAATATCGGCATAGCGCACCGCATCTTCGGCACTGGCCCAACGCGGAAGCGCGCCCACAGCCAATCCGGCAAACGAACTGCCCAGCAATGCACGACGGGATAAATAGAAAGATTCAGGCGTAACGTCCGACTCTTTGCAATCGGACGCTTTAGGCAGCTTGATAAGCATGACAACTCCGCAGTATTGGAGGGCTGATGCACCAATAGACTACGGAGTATGGGAGAAATTACATCACTCGGCGTTTTTGTTACGACGCAAACGCAGTAAATACTGGATGGGCCCCGATGCTGCATAGGCCAGGAACGCCAACAACAGAATGCGCGGCGGGTCGCTGAACACAACCGCGAATACCAGCACCACCGCGAGAATGGCAACAAAAGGAACTCGCCCTTTCAAGTCCAGTTCCTTGAAGCTGTTGTACTTGATATTGCTGACCATCAGCATGCCGGCAGCCGCTACAAGCAGGGCTACCAGAAACGACATTTTCGAACCCTGGATGCCGTAATCACTGAATGCCCAAACGATACCTGCTACCACACCAGCCGCCGCCGGGCTGGCCAGACCAATAAAGTAGCGTTTGTCCGCTGTTCCGACCTGGGTATTGAAACGCGCCAGACGTAACGCCGCGCCAGCAACATAGATAAAGGCAACCATCCAGCCGACCTTGCCCATATCGCCCAGCGCCCAGCCAAAAGCCAGCAATGCGGGAGCAACACCAAAAGCGACCATGTCTGACAAGGAGTCGTACTCGGCACCAAAGGCACTTTCGGTATTGGTCATACGGGCTACACGGCCATCAAGACCGTCGAGCACCATGGCGACAAAAATGGCGATGGCCGCAAAAGCAAAGTACTTGCTAGCGCCAGCAGCATCACCCGCACTCATGGCACTTTGAGCGCTCATGGAACTGATGATCGAGTAAAAACCGGCGAACAGGTTCGCGGTGGTGAAAAGGTTCGGCAGCAGATAGATACCACGATGCCGGACTTTTCGGCCTTCGGCGTCATGCCCTTCTTCGACATGCTCATCGATAGGCAGCAGGCTATCGGCGTCTGAAGCCGCTTTTGGCTCTTCGGGACGTTCGCTCATGGACATTACCTTGCAACGATATGGAAAGTTTCGATAGAAGCTTGGGGCCAACACGCACCCGCAAACGATCCTGCTTTATACCAGAAGCGGCCGCTTAAACGAAAAAACGCGGCCTGGGCCGCGTTTTCTCTAAAGGCTAAGAACTTAGTTCTTGGCCTGGTCAACGATTTTGTTCGCACCGATCCAAGGCATCATCGAGCGCAGTTGCCCGCCGATGACTTCGATACCGTGAGCAGCGTTGTTGCGACGCTTGGCGGTCATCGATGGATAGCCGGTAGCACCTTCGCTGATGAACATCTTCGCGTATTCACCATCTTGAATGCGCTTCAGAGCGTTACGCATTGCCTGACGGGATTCGGCGTTGATAACTTCCGGACCGGTAACGTACTCACCGTATTCGGCGTTGTTGGAGATCGAGTAGTTCATGTTGGCGATACCGCCTTCGTACATGAGGTCAACGATCAACTTCAATTCGTGCAAGCACTCGAAGTAAGCCATTTCTGGCGCGTAACCGGCTTCAACCAGAGTTTCAAAGCCCGCTTTAACCAGCTCAACAGTACCGCCACACAGAACAGCCTGCTCGCCGAACAGGTCGGTTTCAGTTTCGTCCTTGAAGGTGGTTTCGATGATACCGGTACGACCACCGCCCACGCCCGAAGCATAAGACAGGGCCAGGTTTTTGGCATTGCCCGACGCATCCTGGTAGATAGCGATCAGGTCAGGGATACCGCCGCCACGTACGAACTCGGAACGAACGGTGTGACCTGGCGCTTTTGGCGCGATCATGATCACGTCGAGGTCGGCACGCGGAACTACCTGGTTGTAGTGAATCGCGAAACCGTGGGAGAAGGCCAGGGTGGCGCCCTTCTTGATGTTCGGCTCGATTTCGTTCTTGTACAGCGCGGACTGGAACTCGTCCGGGGTCAGAATCATGACCAGGTCAGCAGCGGCAACAGCGCTGGCAACGTCAGTTACTTTCAGGCCGTGAGCCTCGGCCTTGGCGACAGTGGCCGAACCTTTACGCAGACCAACAGTAACGTCAACGCCGGAATCTTTCAGGTTGCAGGCTTGAGCGTGACCCTGGGAGCCGTAACCGATGATGGCTACTTTTTTGCCCTGGATGATCGAAAGGTCGCAGTCTTTGTCGTAATAAACTTTCATGATTTTCCCTTATATCCAGGCCATTCAGGCCAATTAGCACTTGTTAGTTTTAGATGCTGAGTACTTTGTCGCCACGGGCAATCCCGGTGACGCCACTGCGAACTGTTTCCAGGATCGAGGCGGTTCCAATCGACTGAATGAAACTGTCGAGCTTCTCGCTGGTTCCTGTCAACTGCACGGTGTAAACACTGGCGCTGACATCAACGATTTGCCCACGGAAAATATCCGTGGTGCGTTTGATCTCGGCGCGCTGCGCACCCGTTGCCTTGACCTTGACCAGCATCAGCTCGCGCTCGATGTGAGCACTTTCCGACAGATCCACAAGCTTGACCACTTCAATCAGCTTGTTCAGGTTTTTGGTGATCTGCTCGATCACTTCATCATGCCCCACCGTGGTCAGCGTCAGACGCGACAAGGTCGGGTCTTCGGTCGGTGCCACCGTCAGGCTTTCGATGTTGTAGTTACGTTGCGAGAACAGGCCAACAACACGAGACAAGGCGCCCGGTTCGTTTTCAAGAAGCAAGGAAATAATGTGCCGCATGATTAAGTACGCTCCGTCTTGCTCAGCCACATGTCGCGCATGGAGCCATCTTTGATCTGCATCGGATAAACGTGCTCACTGGTATCGACCTGAATATCCAGGAACACCAGGCGATCCTTCATGGCAAAGGCTTCTTCCATTTTCGGCTTGAGGTCTTTCAGATCCGTGATCCGAATACCTACATGGCCATAAGCTTCAGCCAGCTTGACGAAGTCAGGCAGCGATTCCATATACGAGTGCGAGTGGCGACTGCCGTAGTTCATGTCTTGCCACTGACGCACCATCCCCAGCACTCCGTTGTTGAGGCTGATGATTTTTACGGGCAAGCCATACTGCAGACAAGTCGACAATTCCTGAATGTTCATCTGAATACTGCCCTCGCCAGTCACGCAGGCAACGTCAGCATCAGGGAAGCTCAGTTTTACGCCCATCGCCGCCGGGAAACCGAAGCCCATCGTGCCCAGGCCACCGGAGTTGATCCAGCGATTGGGTTTGTTGAAGCGGTAGTACTGAGCCGCGAACATCTGGTGCTGACCCACATCGGACGTTACATAGGCATCGCCCTTGGTCACTTCGCAGAGCATCTCGATAACGGCCTGAGGCTTGATCTGGCTACCGTCGCCCTTGTTGTAAGGGAACAGATCTCCGTCACCGCGCCACTCGTCGACTTGCTTCCACCAGTTGGCAACCGCCTCAGGATTTGGCTTCTCGCCGATGTCCTTGAGGATGGCGACCATTTCGGTCAGCACGCTCTCAACAGGGCCGACGATCGGTACGTCTGCCTTGATGGTTTTGGAGATGGACGCCGGGTCGATATCGATATGGATGATCTTGGCGTTCGGGCAGAACTTGGATGGACCGTTGATAACGCGGTCATCAAAGCGTGCACCTACCGCCAGGATCACGTCAGCGTTGTGCATGGCCATGTTGGCAGTAAAGCTGCCGTGCATGCCGAGCATGCCGATAAACTGACGGTCGGTGCCAGGGTATGCACCCAGGCCCATCAGTGTATTGGTCACTGGCACGTTAAGCATTTTGGCCAGCTCGGTCAGTGGCGCCGAACCACCGCCCAAAATAACCCCACCGCCTGCGTAAAGCACAGGGCGCTTGGCTGCCAGCAGCATCTCGGCCGCCTTGCGAATCTGGCCGGAGTGACCACGCAAGGCCGGGCTGTAAGAACGCAGCTTGGCTTTTTTCGGGAAAACGTATTCGAACTTTTCGGCCGGGTTGGTCATGTCTTTCGGGATATCGACCACGACCGGACCAGGGCGACCGGATTGCGCCAGGTAGAACGCCTTTTTCATGACTTCCGGGATTTCCGAAGCATGCTTGATCATAAAGCTGTGCTTCACGATGGGCCGGGAGATACCGATCATGTCGGTTTCCTGGAAGGCATCAGTTCCGACCATGGTGCTAGGCACCTGACCCGAAATGATCACCATCGGAATGGAGTCCATGTAGGCAGTGGCAATACCGGTGATGGCGTTGGTAGCACCCGGCCCGGAAGTCACCAGTACTACACCGGCTTTACCGGTAGCACGGGCGTAGCCGTCAGCCATATGGGTAGCAGCTTGTTCATGACGAACCAGGATGTGGGTAACTTCCGGCTCTTTGAACAGTGCGTCGTAAACATGCAGGAGAGCACCACCAGGGTACCCGTAGATATATTTGACACCTTCGTCGCGCAAAAAGCGCACGAGCATCTCACCACCAGACAAAAGCTCCACGTTGTTCACCTCTAAAACGCCAGAATACCGTCCACAAAAATACGAACGGGTCTTAATAGGTTTACTTTTCAGCAGAGCATGAGCGACGGTGGTCGCCGACTACGTCAGCACTGACTGAGCAAGTATTGGGAACTCCCCAAATATTGCGGGGGTTTCCCACCCAGCGCGAGGTAACGCGTTGCGGGTGTAACAGGTCGGCGCGGGTGTGCGCCTCATGATCTGCTGAGAGAGCCTGCTTCTGGCAGTCCCTCTACAGCGGGAGTTCGATTCTTGTCATTAGGCCTGCCCAAGTCAAGCCATCTATTTAATTTATTTGCATAAATCGACAGGAACGCACAAAAAAACGCGCAAAATGACGGAAGCCAACAAGAAAATGGATGGCTGCCAGTAAAAACTGGCAGCCATGACCTCAGGAGGAAGGGCTGATCAGGCGATCAAAATCCTGAAAATGCTTGAGCAGGGGTTTCCAGTTGCCACGACGCTGGGCAAAAACATGCTCAGCCATATGCCAGATACCCGAGACACTGGGCAGTGGCTGGCCCTGTTCGACAATGACTTTCATCTTCGGCAGGAAGATCCACTGCACCCACTGCTCAAAATCCAGGCGGTCGACACTGAAGGGTTCCAGGCTGGACAAGTCGTGTTCGGTAGGGACCTTGTCACTCCACAAGCCTTGGGTGCGCATTTCCTGTTCGATCAGCAACAAGAACCCGGCAACCTCAGATGTGCGTACATCCATGACCATCAGAGGCTCACCTTGGCTTTTTGACGGGCCAGTGCAGCGCCAGCGGCATCACCCTGCTTCTCACGTGCCTGGGCAATCAAGCCCCACAGGCTCGCCTGCAAGTCCGGACGGCCACTGGCGAACGTCAAACCACGACGGGCAAACTGCTCGGCCTGGGCGGCATCGCCCTGGGCCATACGCACTTGCGCCAGACGATAAAGCACTTGCGGCTCACGAGGGGCCACGCGCTGGGCACGCTCAAGGCTCGATGACGCACCGTTCAAGTCACCGCTCGACTGTTGTTGCTGAGCCGTGGTGAGCAGCGCCAGCACCGGCCCATCCAGTTGCTCGTCGGCAGCCAGGCCGCCACCGCTGCTGTAGCTGGATGGAATACCGCTTGGCGTGACCGGCGCCGGAGCGCTGTAAGCAGTATTCGGTGTGTAGCTACCGGTGCTGATCGGTGCCGCAGCCGGCCCTGGGGTAATGGGCCCCGGCGTGAAAGGCTGAGTGCTGATCGGCGTCGAGACCGTGGCACCGCCACCCGGGATCATTACGACAACCCCCGAGTCCTCGGTGATCGTGCGCGCCTGGGCGGCACGTGGCGCTGCGGCCTGTGGATAACTCCCCGCCGTACGCTGGGCCGAAATACGTTCGTTATTCGACACCGGAACACCCGAGTCGACCACAGGAATAGAACCCTGCGGCACGCTGGCACAACCATTGAGCAAAGCCAGGGCTGAAACAGCCGCAATCCACAACTTATTCACGTCAAACCCTCTTTGCTTAATTCAACCAGCCCTTGACCCAATCCATCACGGCATCACCTGTGGCGGGCTCTTGCCCACCACAACTGGCCCCCGCTGGCGGCTCACTGCCGCGAATATACGGCATCTGCACCGCGCCAGGGCAGCCAGCATCAGAACCCTGACCGGTATGCGGATCAATCCAGGCCTGAACGATGTTATCGGGCTGTGGCATGTCGAGCGGCAGCGGGTCAGCTTTCTTCATAAAACTGGTCCATACCTGCAAGGCACCGGTTGCTCCGGTAAACGGTGTTTTGCCGTTGTCGTCGCGACCCAGCCAGACCACTGCCAGCAAGTCCTGGCTAAAGCCTGCAAACCAGCTGTCACGGGAATCGTTACTGGTACCGGTCTTGCCCGCTAGCGCGAGACTCTTGGGCAACACGTTATAGACCGAGCGCCCGGTACCTTCGCGCATCACATGCTGCATCGCATTCTGGATCAGGAAGATCGACCCCGGGTCAAAGCGTTGCTGGATCTGGAACGGGTAGCGTTTGAGCGGCTCACCTTCGGCGGTCAGTACGCTGCGAATGCCGCGCATCGGCGTATTGAAGCCGCCGTTGGCCAGTGTCTGGTACATCGTCGCTACTTCCATCGGGCTCAATGCGCCAGCCCCCAGCAACATCGACGGGAATGCCGGGAACTCACGCTCCACACCCAGTCGCGCCAGGGTCTTGAGCACATTGGGCACACCGACTTCCTGCCCCAGCCTTACCGTGCCGAGGTTGTAGGAGTTCATCATCGACTGGTAGAGGAAAATCGTACCGTGCGAGCGTCGATCATAGTTCTGGGGCTTCCAGACCTGACCATCAGCGCCTTTGATCGACAATGGCTCATCCGACAGCCAACTGGTCAGTGTGTACTGGCTCGGTCGCTCAAGTGCCGTGAGATAGACCGCAGGCTTGATCAGCGAGCCAATAGGCCGTACCGCATCCAGCGCACGGTTGAAGCCTGCATAACCAGGCGCACGACTACCGATCAGCGCCTGAACCTCGCCGGTTTCAGGGTTGGTCACCACCATGGCGGCTTCCACTTCATCCGAGCCTTTGCGCCCGGCCAGACGCTTGAAGGTCTCCCCTAGCGCAGCTTCGGACTTCATCTGCAGGATCGGGTCGAAGCTGGTGAAAATTCTCAGCCCCTCTTCGGTCAAGTCTTCGTCGCGATAGTCTTCACGCAGCTGTCGCTTGACCAGGTCCAGGAAGCCCGGGAACGAGCTATCAGCCAGACTGCCGCGCTTGGTCACGCCCAGCGGCATTTTCTTCGCTGCAGCCACTTGCTCGGGAGTTGCAACACCTTGCTGCTCGAGCAGGTCGAGCACCAGGTTACGACGAACCAGCGCACGCTCGGGGTAACGCCGCGGGTTATAGGCAGATGGCCCTTTGACCATACCTACCAGCAGTGCCACCTGGTGCAACTTGAGCTCGGCCAACGGCTGGCTAAAGAAGAACTGACTGGCCAGGCCAAAGCCGTGTACGGCGCGCTGACCATCCTGGCCGACAAACACCTCGTTGAGGTACGCCTCGAGAATTTCGCGCTTGTCATAGTGCAACTCAAGCAGCAGCGCCATCATCGCTTCGGTCAGCTTGCGGCTCAGGCTGCGCTCGTTGGTCAGGTAGAAATTCTTGACCAGTTGCTGGGTCAAGGTACTGCCGCCCTGGCGCATTTGCCCGGCCGAGGTATTGACCCACATTGCCCGTGCAATCGACTTGGGCGAGACACCAAAGTGATGATAGAAGTCCCGGTCCTCGACGGTGACCAGGGTTTCCAGCAAAAACGGGGGTGCCTGATCGATATTGATGAGGATCCGGTCTTCAAGGTTTTTCGGGTACATGCCGCCGATCAGCAGCGGCTCAAGGCGCACCACTGGCAGTTTGGAGCCATTGGTCGAGGACAGTTCAGCCACATAATCGCCAGAAAACCTTACCCGCACCGGCTGCGCCTGCTCGGCGCCTTCATAAAACTGGAAGCCACGGGTATTGAGGTCGACCGTGTTGCCATTAACAGATGCCGCACCCGGGCCATTGGCCACGCTTTCACGGCGATAGCCCAACGCATCGAGCTCGGTGAGGAAGTCGTTCTTGCTCAGCTTCTGGCCGACGAACAGCTCCAGCGGCCGGGCATACACCTTGGCCGGGATGGTCCAGCGCTTGCCGGAGAACTTCTCCTGAACGATGGCATCCAGATAGACGGCAAAACCTGCCAGCACCACAAGGCCAACCAGACTGAGCTTGATGGCCCAGCCCAGCAAGGGCCGAAGGCCGCCAGAGGGACGTTTGGAACGGGAACGAGGAGATCGGGTACGAGTCATGGCGCGAGATTATACGCACTTTATTCATGTTCATCATGCGCAGCCCGGCGGTTTGCACTCCAGCTGTCAGCCGCCATAATGGCGCATCGAATTTTCCAGAACTTGAAGGATCAACCGTGAGCCAGAACCTGATTGCCGCCCTGCAGAACCCGGACCTCTACCCCCATGAAGTCGAAGGATTTCAGGTTATCGAGACGCATATCTCCTGGGTCATTCTTACCGGGCCGTATGCCTACAAATTGAAGAAGCCGGTCAACTTCGGTTTTCTGGACTTCACCGAACTCAGTGGCCGTGAGCACTTCTGTAATGAAGAATTGCGCCTGAACCAGCGTCTGACCGAAGGGCTTTACCTCGACGTGTTGCCGATTACGGGTACAAGCGAGGCGCCAGCATTCGGCGGTGAAGGCCCGGCGATTGAGTTCGTACTGAAAATGCGCCAGTTCCCGCAAAGCCAGTTGCTGAGCACGCTGCAAGCCAATGGTGAGCTCAATGCCGCCCATATTGACGAAATGGCTCAGCAAATCGCCCGCTTTCACACTCAGGCGCCCCAGGTTCCTGCTGAACACTATCAGGGCAATCCTGAGGCAGTGATGGAGCCGGTCCGTCAGAACTTCGAGCAAATTCGCCCGTTCCTTTCGGACAAAGCCGACCTGCTGCAACTGGATGCACTTCAGGCTTGGGCCGAGGCCAGCTTTACCCGTCTCAAGCCGCTGTTCGAACAGCGCAAGGCACAAGGGTTTATCCGCGAATGCCACGGCGATATTCACCTGGGCAATGCCACGATGATTGATGGCAAAGTGGTGATCTTCGACTGCATCGAATTCAACGAGCCTTTCCGCTTCACAGATGTGTATGCGGACACTGCCTTTCTGGCCATGGACCTTGAAGACCGCGGCCTGAAAAGCTTGGCGCGACGCTTTGTCAGCCAGTACCTGGAACTGACCGGCGACTACCAGGGGCTTGAGTTGCTGAATTTCTACAAGGCCTACCGCGCACTGGTGCGTGCCAAGGTCAGCCTGTTCAGCATGCCGGCCGAGGCGAGCCCGGTGCAGCGCGCTGCCACGCTGCGCCAGTACCGCAACTATGCCAATCTGGCAGAGAGCTACAGCACCATTCCGTCACGCTTCCTGACCATTACCCACGGTGTTTCAGCTGTAGGTAAAAGCTCGGTAGCCATGCGACTGGTTGAAGCGCTGGGGGCTATTCGTCTGCGCTCAGACGTCATCCGCAAGCAACTGTTTGGTGAGCAGACGGCGGAAAATGCTGTAGGCGGTGGCATCTACAATGCCGACGCAAGCGCTGCCACCTACAGCAAACTTCATGAACTGGCGGGTATCGTGCTGCGCGCGGGCTTCCCGGTGGTAATTGACGCCACCTACCTCAAGCGTGAGCAACGCGACGCCGCTGCCAAAGTCGCAGAAGCCACCGGCGTGCCTTGCCTGATCCTCGACTGTACGGCGCCAGATGCCGTGATCGAAGGCTGGCTGGCGCATCGCAAGTCCGTTGGCACCGACCCGTCTGACGCCACCCTGGAAGTGGTCAAGGCGCAGCAGGCCAGCCGCGAAGCATTGAGCGCCGATGAAATTCTGCGCAGCAAGCGGGTTGAAACCCACAACAGCAAAAGCCTCGACACCCTGATCGCTGACATTCGCCAGCGTTTGCCGGGCCTGTAAGGTTCATGTGCGCCGTGAGACCGTAATAGTTTCACGGCGCCTGCCTGGGCAAAACCGCCCAAAATCAAAAATACGACATCCGAGCCAACGCAACCGTTTCGCAGTGGATCACTCCTGCTAAACGGACAGAGACGCTCTACCCCCTTGCGTCCAAGGTACTGATCAGTACTTTCGGACAGCGCATTTTCCCATTTCCAACTCCTCCTTGTTCCAAAACCGACTAACGGACTGCGACTTTCCTGCTGAGCGCTACACTCCATAGAGTCACCACGCCCCGTAAACGCTGAGCTCACGCCGTCGCAAGGAGAGCTGATGAACGATGAACTCCAGCATCTGAAGAATCTTGGGAAAACCTCTGCGCAATGGCTGCATGCTGTTGGCATCCACAGTGCCTCGGACTTGAAACGCCTGGGCGCAGTGGATGCCTACAGGGCTGTAAAAGCGCGGGGGTTCAGAGCCTCTAAAGTGCTGTTGTATGCCATTGAAGGGGCCTTGCAGGATGTTCACTGGAACGATATCCCTGCCGAGCGCAAAGAAGCGCTGAACCAGCAAGTCGAGCAACTGACCGCGCAGAAAAAAGCCTGACACGATTGATTTTCGACTTACACGATGAACGGTAAAAAACAGTTGTTGACATGGAAATGAGAATTGTTATGATTACGCCATCTGGTCGCGAGACCAGTCGATCTTCTGAAAGGCCCTTGGTTCGGACTCTCAGAAAATCTCCTCATCAGGCTAATCACGGTTATTTGACCCGGCTCTTGCCGGGTCTTTTTTTGCCTGCAGAAAAGTGCGCACCCGGTGATCGGCACGTTGCTCAGCGGGCAATCACCATCGGGCAACCCAACTCAGGGTGCGGCTGTACTAACACATCAAGACCAAACACGGCCTTGAGCTCATCCGGCTGCAACACCACTTGTGGGCAATCCAGAGCCCGTGGGCGCCCCTGTTCAAGCAGTAACAAGCGATCGCAATAACGCGCCGCCAGATTCAGGTCATGCAGGATGATCAGTACCGCCGCGCCGCGATCAGCGAAGGCGCGAATAGCCTTGAGCGTGGTGTGCTGATGCAAGGGGTCGAGCATTGAGGTCGGCTCATCGAGTAGCAGGGTCTGCCCGCTTTGCCCCGGCCATAATTGCGCCAGCACCCGGGCCAGATGCACCCGCTGCCGCTCACCACCGGATAACGCCAGATAGCTGCGTCCTGCAAGATGCTCAACATCGGCTGCCTGCAGCGCCGCGTGAATTATTTCTGCGTCACGGGTACGACCGGTCTGATGCGGGAGTCGGCCCATGCCCACTACTTCTTCAACACGGAAAGCGAAATCCAGGGTCGAGGTTTGCGGCAGGACGGCAAGCCGCTGAGCCCGCTGTGCGCCCTTCCAATGCCCCAAAGGCTGCTGATCCAACCAGACCTGACCACCGGTCGGCGCCAGCTCCCCGCACAAGGCCGCCAGCAGGGTGCTTTTGCCTGCACCATTGGGGCCGAGCACACCCAGCACTTCGCCGGGACGCACATCAAGGGTGACACCCGTCAACACGATGTTCTGATCGCGACGGATCTGCAGATTTTCCGTGCGCAGCATCAGTGGCGTCCTCGCATCAGCAGGTAAAGAAAGAAAGGTGCACCGAGAAACGCGGTAACAATCCCGATCGGCAATTCGGCCGGCGCCAGAGCCAGACGAGCGATCAAGTCGGCAAACAGCAGCAGTGTCGCCCCCGCCAGTACCGAGGCGGGTAACAGCACGCGGTGATCAGGCCCCGCCAGCAACCGTACCAGATGCGGTACCACCAGCCCGATAAAGCCAATCATACCGGCCGCTGCCACAGCAGCACCTACACCCAGCGCCGTGCAAAACACCAGTTCGCGCTTCAGGCCTTCCACATCAATGCCCAAATGGCTGGCTTCGGACTCCCCCAGCAACAGCGCATTGAGCGCACTCGCCCGCCGCGGCAGCCACAGGGCAACGCCCACGGTAACTATTAACAGAGGCCACAGCCGGGCGTAACTGGCGCCATTAAGGCTGCCCAGATTCCAGAACGTCAGCGTACGCAATGTCGCGTCATCCGCCAGATAGGTAAACAACCCCACCGCAGAACCGGCCAGGGCTGTCAACGCAATACCTGCGAGCAGCATGACAGCGACATTGGTCTGACCGTTGCGTCGCCCCAGCCGATACACCAGCGCCGTAACCCCCAACCCACCGAGGAACGCACACAGTGATAGCAGATAAGGCCCCATCACTTGCGGCAACCCGCCAAATGCAGCCCCGCCCACAATTGCAATTGCCGCCCCCAGGGCAGCGCCACTGGACACGCCGACCAATCCGGGGTCGGCCAGCGGGTTGCGAAACAACCCCTGCATGGCTACACCCGACAGCGCCAGCACCCCGCCAACGGCCAGCCCCAGCAGGGTTCGCGGCAAACGGATCTGGCCCAGGATCAACTCGGCCTGCTCCAGGCCTTCGCCCGGAACAGGTACGCCGAGCAACCGCAGGGCGGCGCGCAAGGTATCAAACAGCGGCAGGCTCACCGGCCCCAGCGCCAGCGACAGCCAGATCGACAACAGGCACAGCACGCCAAGACCTATAAACAAAGACCTGGGCTTGACCAGCTTTCTCATTGTTTTGCCGCAGCCGCTGGATAAAACTCAGCCGTCAATTGCTTCAGGCTGGCAGGCAAGCGCGGGCCCAAACCGCCCACCAGCAGCGTCGGGTCCAGTTCGTACACCCGGCCATTTTTGGCCGCGCGGATAGAGGCCAATACCGGATTTTCCGTCATCAGTGCCTTGCGTGCCGCCTCACCCGTCAGGCTGCGATCGGCGAATACCAGCACTTCAGGGTTAAGCCCTGCCAGCGCCTCAATGGAAAACGGCTTGTAGCCGGTATGAGTGGCCAGGTTATGCCCACCGGCCCGGGTCAGCAGCCAGTCTGCTGCCGTGTCCTTACCGGCAATCAAGGGTTTGCCGCCGGCATGCCCCAGCAACAGCAACACCCCGGGTGCCTTGTGATCAGCTTGCGCGGCCTTGACCTGCTGCTGGTGTTGCTCGAGTTGCTGCTGATAATCTTTGAACACCTGCGCCGCCTGCTTCTCGTCACCCAGCAGACGCCCCAAATGTGTCAGTGTGCCTTCAAGGCTTGCGAGGTCAGCCTGTGCCGAAAACATCTCCACGGGCACCCCGGCACCACGAATCTGCTGTAAAACCTGCGCCGGGCCCATTTCTTCAGTGCCGATCAGAACATCCGGTTTCAAACTCAGGACACCTTCTGCCGAAAGCTGGCGCTGATAGCCGATACTGGGCAACGACTTAAGTGATTCAGGATGTTGACTGGTGGTATCAACCCCAACCAATTTAGACTCCGCGCCCAATACGCTGACCCATTCCGAGAGCGCGCCTCCGGCACTGACCCAACGTTGTGGCAACTCGCCAGCCAGGCTGGCATGACTGATCATAAGGCCTGCACAGAGCGTAATCAGGCGGGTACTCAAGCGCATACAGAGGCATTCCTTGAAAAAGAGGGCTCAACGGGACAAAGGCATTGTCTCGCCGTGAAGACAGCACATCGCAGAGCAAGCCGCCATTTGATAATTGTTTGCATTTGCACGTCAACCTCTTAACCCGCCCTGCAGCACGCCAACGACACAGCCGTTTGGCTGTCATTAAGGATTCACATGAAGTTTTTATGCCCCTCAGAGGCGCTGAGTGAAGGCACCAGCCGTGGCTTTGAGCTGGATGAGCTGCGCTTGCTGGTGGTTCGTCGCGAAGGCCAGGTCTATGCCTATAAAAATCGCTGCCCCCATCGCGGGGTGGCGCTGGAATGGCAGCCGGATCAATTTCTCGACTCAAGCGCCAGCCTGATCCAGTGTGCGACCCACTCTGCGCTGTTTCTGATCGAAAGCGGGGAATGCGTTGCCGGGCCTTGCACCGGGCAGCTTCTGACAGCCCTTGACTGTCGAGAAGACAGCCAAGGGCTATGGATTACGCCAGAAGCGTCAGAGGATGACGTCTAGACGACGATCAACCACTACAGCATCCGAGGTCAGGCTTACGCCATAAGCCAGTACCTGCACCCCGGCAGCCACCGCCTTGCGCAGTGCTGCGGCGTAACCCGGGTCGATTTCCTCTGCAGGGCGTACGGCGTCAATACCCGTAAGGTTGACGCAATACAACTGAACGGCACGCACACCCTCACGAGCCAGGGTCGCCAGCTCCCGTAAATGCTTGGCGCCACGCTGTGTCACGGCATCCGGAAATGCCGCGACACGCGAGCCGTCAAATCCCAGGGTGACACTTTTGACCTCGACAAAGGCAAAACCCTGGGGGTACTCCAGGCGAAAATCGATCCGGCTTTTTTCTTGCCCGTAAGGCACCTCGCGCTTGAGCGCAGTGAAGCCATCAAGCTCGGTGATCACCCCTGCCAGCAGCGCCTCCTCGATCAAGTGATTGGCGCGCCCGGTATTGACGCACGCCAGCCGACCCTGCGGGGTTTGGCTGATTTCCCAAGTGCCCGGCAACTTGCGCTTGGGGTCATTGGAACGGCTGAACCAGACCTGACCACCCTCGACCATGCAATTGAGCATGGAGCCCGTGTTCGGGCAGTGAATAGTCATCAACTCACCACTGGCGGTTTCGATATCCGCCAGAAAACGCTTGTAGCGTTTGATCAGCCGCCCTTCTTCCAACTCAGGTGAGAATCGCATCAGCCCTTCCAGCTCTTGAGGCCGCGGGCGATCCGCTCAACGGCTTCCTGCAAGCGCGACAAACTTTGGGTGTAAGCAAACCGTACATGGTGCCCGGACTTGTACCGGCCGAAATCCAGCCCCGGGGTAAAGGCAATGTGCTGGGTTTCCAGAAAATGCTGACAAAACGCATATGCATCGCCACCAAACGCACTGATATCGGCGTACAGGTAAAACGCGCCTTCAGGTTCTACCGCTATACCGAAACCCAGTTCACGCAAGGCCGGCAACAGGAAATCCCGGCGCCGCCCGAACTCGGCCCGACGCTCTTCCAGAATGGCCAGTGTCTGCGGCTCAAAGCAGGCCAGGGCTGCGTACTGGGCCATGCTTGGCGCACTGATATAAAGGTTCTGTGCCAGTTTCTCCAGGTCGGCCACGGCTTCTGGCGGAGCCACCAACCAGCCCAGGCGCCAACCGGTCATGCCGAAATACTTGGAGAAACTATTGAGCACAAAGGCGCTGTCATCGACTTCCAGCACGCTGGTCGCATCACAGCCGTAGGTCAGGCCGTGATAGATCTCGTCTACCACCAGATGACCGTTGCGGGCCTTGACGGCTGCAGACAGGGCCGCCAGCTCATCACGGCTCAACATCGTACCGGTCGGGTTGGCCGGGGATGCAACCAATGCTCCGACACTGTCCTGATTCCAGTGCTCGCCTACCAGATCCGCCGTCAGTTGGTAACGCACATCAGGGCCGACTGGCACCAGCTGTGCGGCCCCCTCAACCAGCCGTAAGAAATGTCGATTACATGGGTAGCCTGGGTCTGCAAGCAGCCAGTGCTTACCCGGATCGACCAGTAGGCTTGTGGCCAGTAACAGGGCACCGGAGCCGCCGGGCGTGATCAGAATTCGCGCAGGATCGATATTCAAGCCGTAGCGCTGTTGATAAAACCCGGAAATCGCTTCACGCAGCTGCGGCAGGCCCCGAGCTGCGGTGTAGCGGGTTTTCCCGGCGGCCAGGGCGGCCTGACCGGCAGCGATGATCGGCTCGGCCGTGGTGAAGTCCGGCTCGCCGATTTCCAGGTGAATCACATCGTGCCCCGCAGCCTGCAGCTCGTTGGCACGGGCCAGCAACGCCATGACGTGGAACGGTTCGATTGCGCGGCTGCGCGCACTGTAAGACTGAGCCATGAGCCTGCCTTCCTGGGTAAGCAAAAGGCTGATTCTACCCAAGCAGTGCTATAAGAGAGAGTTAATTAGGTCTTAGCACGCTTGCCAATAGAACCAAACGACCCGGCCTTAAGTCATAGCTCGACTAAAATTATTAATTAGCCACTAATCTCAAGCACCACAGGCTCTGCACACACACCCTGAGAACGGGCTAGACATGCGGGAGTAGCGCAGCCCGATTTGATCTGGTAAGTTCGCCCGCTTGCAGCCGCAGGGCCGGCAGGTGTCGGTGATGTTGCAATCCTGCGCAATGGATTAGAAGAATGAGAGGCGGTCCATTTCATGCCCACACAAGCAAAGCAACAGAATACTCAACTTAGCGGCTTCGAACCCTACGTTGAAAAGAAGGGTGAAGAGTACATGGGCGAGCCCATGCGCAAACACTTCACCAAGATTCTGCAAAAGTGGAAACAGGACTTGATGCAGGAAGTCGACCGTACCGTTGATCATATGAAAGACGAAGCGGCTAACTTTCCTGACCCATCCGACCGCGCCAGCCAGGAAGAAGAATTCAGCCTGGAACTGCGCGCCCGTGATCGCGAGCGCAAGCTGATCAAGAAAATCGACAAGACGCTGCAACTGATCGAAGACGAAGAATACGGCTGGTGCGAATCCTGCGGCGTCGAAATCGGGATCCGTCGACTCGAGGCCCGTCCTACTGCCGACATGTGCGTAGACTGCAAGACCTTGGCTGAAATCAAGGAAAAACAAGTCGGCAAGTAATCACCGGCTTGACCAGATGGGGCGTGCGAACGCCCCATTTTTGTTTCTGCATTTTACGCTCTGCAGCTGTTTGTACCTTGGCAAAGCTAAAAAGCGCTGCATGCCTGAAAGCTTTTGATTTAGCTGTTGATCTGCTTTTGATCTGCTGTTGATCTGGCTTTTGATTTACTCGCCCTCCGGGAGGCCGAATGTAGGTTCTGCGTAGTGGGTCGACCGGCATGGATGCCGGGAGAGCCGTGATGGGCCAAGGATGGCCCGTGACGGCGGGCCCACGGAGCAGGACCGGAGTGAGGGAACCTGAGCGAAGCGAGGGCCGTACGATGGGGCAAGGCCTTTTTGGGTACTTTTGTGGCTGTTTGACAAAAGTGCCTCGCTGTAAGAGCGAAACCAATATTCCAGTTAGACGCGAAGTCTGGATATGTACTCAGTATTCCAGTTAAAACCACCCAGTACATATCCATTCAAGGTGTCACGACTTTCTAAGGGTGCCGCCCTTACGACGTGGCATCCACGGCCCATCGCGGCTGGCGCGGCGTCCTGCCGCGCCACCCCCATAACAGCACCTGCGTTCGGCCTTCTGTGATGGGCCTCAGCGGTGTTTGGATTATTTCGGTGGCAGCATTGGTATCGCTTTAAGAACTGGAAGCCCGATCACCCAAGCTTTTCAGAGCATCTACAGGATTTATGTAATGACAGCCCCTTCCTACATCGGGCGCTTCGCCCCAACCCCCAGCGGCCATCTGCACTTTGGCTCTCTGGTTGCAGCCCTCGCCTCTTATCTCGACGCCCGTGCTGCAGGTGGCCGCTGGCTGCTGCGTATGGAAGACCTCGACCCGCCACGGGAAATGCCCGGGGCCCAGGCCGCAATCCTCGATGCCCTTGAGCGCTACGGTTTTGAATGGGACGGCGAACTGGTTCGCCAAAGCGAGCGCCATGAGGCCTACGCCGAAGTACTCAACCGTCTGTTCAGCATGGGCCTGGCTTACGCCTGCACCTGCTCGCGCAAACAGCTGGAGGCCTACCACGGAATTTATCCGGGACTGTGCCGCAATGCCGGCCACTCAATGGAAAACGCGGCCATACGCATCCGAGTCCCGGAGCTTGAATACCGCTTTGAAGACCGCGTCCAGGGCTCGTTCAGCCAGCATCTGGGCCGCGAAGTGGGTGATTTTGTGATTCGCCGCCGCGACGGGCTCTACGCCTATCAACTGGCCGTGGTGCTCGATGATGCTGCCCAGGGCGTGACAGATATCGTGCGCGGCGCCGACCTGCTGGACTCCACACCGCGCCAGCTGTATCTGCAAGAGTTGCTGGGGCTGTCGCAACCGCGCTACTTGCATGTGCCGCTGATCGTGCAACCCGATGGCCACAAACTCGGCAAATCTTACCGCTCTCCGCCCCTGACACCGGAGCAGGCCACGCCGCTGCTGCTTCGCGCCTTGCGCGCCTTGGGTCAGAGCCCTGACGAATGCTTGAACGACGCCACCCCGCGTGAAGTGCTGGATTGGGGTATTGCCCACTGGAACGCGGCCAATATCCCACGCACACTGTCCCTCCCCGAGGCGCAATTACGCTGACAGCCCTTGCAGGTTGCCAGCCATCCGTTACCATCGCCGCACGTTTTTGGGCATGCGGCCTGTAAAAGTGAGGGCGGGATGTATATCTATCGATTGGTCCTGTTGCTGGTTGTCGGGATCTACCTGTTTTCTCCCGCCATCATGGATTGGTGGATCGATGCGACAGGCGCCTGGTACAGGCCCTATCTGCTCTGGCTGATTCTGATCGTTGTGACCTTTATTCTGCAGAGCCAAAAAGATGCCGATGAGCTTTAGCCTGACCCAGATGATCCTGATCAGCGCCGCCTACCTTGGGGTGCTGTTTGGCGTAGCCTGGATCAGTGAACGCGGCATGATCCCGCGCGCAATCATTCGCCACCCCCTGACCTACACCCTGTCGCTGGGCGTTTACGCCAGTGCCTGGGCGTTCTACGGCACCGTGGGCCTGGCTTACGAATACGGCTACGGCTTTTTATCCAGCTACCTTGGGGTTTCCGGGGCGTTTTTGCTGGCGCCGGTGCTGCTCTACCCCATTCTGAAAATCACCCGAACCTATCAGCTTTCATCCCTGGCTGACCTGTTCGCCTTCCGCTTTCGCAGCACCTGGGCCGGTGCGCTGACCACGATCTTTATGCTGATCGGTGTGTTACCGCTGCTGGCCCTGCAAATTCAGGCCGTGGCCGACTCCATCAGCATCCTCACCCGCGAACCCGTGCAGCATCGCGTGGCCCTGAGCTTCTGTGCACTGATTACCCTGTTTACGATCTTCTTCGGCTCACGGCATATCGCCACCCGGGAAAAACACGAAGGGCTGGTGTTCGCCATCGCCTTTGAGTCGGTGATCAAACTGATCGCCATTGGTGGCGTCGGCCTCTACGCGCTGTATGGCGTGTTCGATGGCCCGCAACAACTCGAAGTGTGGCTGCTGCAAAACCAGACCGCACTCGCCGCCCTGCACACCCCGTTGCAAGAAGGTCCGTGGCGCACCTTGTTGCTGGTGTTTTTTGCCTCGGCCATCGTGATGCCGCACATGTATCACATGACCTTTACCGAGAACCTCAACCCTCGCGGGCTGGTCAGCGCCAGCTGGGGCCTGCCGCTGTTCCTGCTGCTGATGAGCCTCGCCGTACCCTTGATTCTGTGGGCCGGCCTCAAGCTCGGCGCCACCACCAACCCCGAGTATTTCACCCTCGGCATCGGTATCGCCGCCAACAGCAAACCCCTGGCGCTGCTGGCCTATGTAGGCGGGCTTTCGGCCTCCAGCGGGCTGATTATCGTCACCACCCTGGCGCTCTCGGGCATGGCCCTCAATCACCTGGTGCTGCCGCTTTATCAGCCGCCTGCCGAAGGCAATATCTACCGCTGGCTGAAATGGACCCGCCGCGCACTGATCGTTGCCATCATCATGGCTGGCTATGGCTTCTACCTGCTGCTGGGCGCAGAACAAGATCTGGCCAACCTCGGCATCGTCGCCTTTGTCGCCACCTTGCAGTTCCTGCCAGGGGTGCTTTCGGTGCTGTACTGGCCGACCGCCAACCGACGCGGCTTTATTGCCGGGCTGCTGGCCGGGATTCTGGTGTGGATGGCGAGCATGCTGTTCCCGTTGATCGGCAACTTCCAGGGCTTCTATATTCCGTGGTTGAACATGATCTATGTGCTGGACGATACCAGCTGGCACATGGCAGCCATCGCTTCACTGGCGGCCAACGTGCTGATGTTCACCCTGATTTCGCTGTTCACCAACGCCAGCCCTGAAGAGGCCAGCGCCGCCGAAGCCTGCGCAGTCGACAACGTACGCCGCCCGCAACGCCGCGAACTGCACGCTGCCTCTCCGCAGGAGTTCGCCACTCAGCTGGCCAAGCCCCTGGGCGCCAAGGCCGCACAAAAGGAAGTCGAACAAGCGCTGCGCGACCTGTTCCTGCCCTTCGACGAGCGTCGCCCCTATGCCCTGCGCCGCCTGCGCGACCGTATCGAGGCCAACCTGTCGGGCTTGATGGGCCCCAGTGTCGCCCAGGATATGGTCGAGACCTTTTTGCCCTACAAGTCCGGCGGCGAAAACTACGTCACCGAAGATATTCACTTTATTGAAAGTCGGCTTGAGGACTACCACTCACGCCTGACGGGGCTGGCAGCCGAACTCGACGCCTTGCGCCGTTATCACCGCCAGACCTTGCAAGAACTGCCCATGGGCGTTTGTTCGCTGGCCAAGGATCAAGAGATCCTGATGTGGAACAAGGCCATGGAAGAGCTGACCGGCATCCCGGCCCAGCGCGTGGTCGGTTCGCGCCTGAGTACCCTGGGCGATCCGTGGCGCGAACTGCTGCAAGGCTTTATCGACCTGCCTGACGAACACTTGCACAAACAACACCTGGCCCTCGACGGCCAGACCCGCTGGCTCAACCTGCACAAGGCGGCCATTGACGAGCCGCTGGCCCCGGGCAACAGCGGCCTGGTGCTGCTGGTGGAAGACCTGACCGAGACCCAGATGCTCGAAGACAAGCTGGTGCACTCCGAGCGCCTGGCCAGTATCGGTCGTCTGGCGGCGGGTGTTGCGCATGAAATCGGCAACCCGGTGACCGGCATCGCCTGCCTCGCACAAAACCTTCGCGAAGAGCGCGAAGACGATAGCGAACTGACGGAAATCAGCAGCCAGATCCTTGAGCAGACCAAACGTATCTCGCGCATCGTGCAGTCCTTGATGAGCTTCGCCCACGCCGGCAGCCATCAGCATAATGACGAGCCCGTCTGTCTGGCCGAAGTGGCCCAGGATGCCATTGGTCTGCTGGCCCTGAACCGGCGCAATTTCGAAGTGCAGTTCTACAACCTCTGCGACCCGGACCACTGGGTCGAAGGCGATCCGCAGCGACTCGCCCAGGTACTCATCAATCTGCTTTCAAACGCCCGTGACGCTTCACCTGCAGGCTGCGCCGTGCGGGTCAAGAGCGAGGCCAGCGAGCATACCGTCGACCTTATTGTGGAAGACGAAGGCACAGGCATTCCGAAGAACATCATGGACCGATTGTTCGAACCATTTTTCACCACCAAGGACCCTGGCGAAGGCACCGGTCTGGGCCTTGCACTGGTCTATTCCATCGTTGAAGAGCATTATGGACAAATCACCATCGACAGCCCGGCTGACATTCACAGCCAACGCGGAACCCGTATCCGGGTGACATTACCGCGTCATGTCGAAGCGACGTCCGCTGTGAACTGAGACCGTCGAGAGAACTGAATCAATGCCGCATATTTTGATCGTCGAAGATGAAACCATCATCCGCTCCGCGTTACGCCGTTTACTGGAGCGTAATCAGTACCAGGTCAGCGAGGCTGGCTCGGTGCAAGAAGCACAGGAGCGTTTCAGCATCCCCTCGTTCGACCTGATCGTCAGCGACCTGCGCTTGCCAGGCGCGCCGGGCACCGAGCTGATCAAGCTCGGCCAGGGCAAGCCGGTGCTGATCATGACCAGCTATGCCAGCCTGCGCTCGGCCGTCGACTCGATGAAAATGGGCGCTGTGGACTACATCGCCAAACCCTTCGATCACGACGAAATGCTGCAGGCGGTGGCGCGCATCCTGCGTGACCGGCAAAACGCCCAGAGCGTGCCAGCCGAGCGCCCGGCCAAAGCAGGCATCGCCGACAAAAGTGCTGTGGATAACAGCAACGGTGAAATCGGCATCATTGGTTCCTGCCCGCCGATGCTGGATATGTACAGCAAGATCCGCAAAGTGGCGCCAACCGACTCCAATGTATTGATCCAGGGCGAGTCCGGCACCGGTAAAGAGCTGGTCGCACGCGCCCTGCACAACCTGTCCCGACGGGCCAAGGCACCGATGATTTCGGTCAACTGCGCAGCCATCCCGGAATCACTGATCGAGTCCGAACTGTTCGGCCACGAAAAAGGTGCGTTTACCGGCGCCAGCGCGGGCCGTGCCGGTCTGGTTGAAGCGGCCGATGGCGGTACGCTGTTCCTCGATGAAATCGGCGAACTGCCCCTTGAGGCGCAAGCCCGTCTGCTGCGCGTGCTGCAGGAAGGCGAGATTCGCCGTGTAGGCTCCGTGCAGTCGCAAAAGGTGGATGTGCGCCTGATTGCCGCGACGCACCGTGACCTTAAAAGCCTGGCCAAGGTGGGTCAGTTCCGCGAAGACTTGTTCTACCGCCTGCACGTTATCGCACTCAAGCTGCCGGCCTTGCGCGAGCGTGGCGCCGATGTCCTCGAAATCGCCCAGGCATTCCTGGCCCGCCAAAGCGCCCGCGTGGGTCGCACCGATCTCAAATTCGCCCCCGATGCCGAACGTGCAATCAGCCACTACTCATGGCCGGGTAACGTTCGTGAACTGGAAAACGCAGTCGAGCGTGCGGTAATCCTGTGCGAAAGCCCGGAAATCTCCGCAGAACTGCTGGGTATCGATATTGAACTGAGCGACCTGCAGGACGATGACTTTATCGGTCTGGCCCCGCAGCAGAGCATTGTCAACGGTAACACCAGCCTTGACCCTACCGAGGACCTGTCACTGGAAGACTACTTCCAGCACTTTGTGCTTGAGCATCAGGACCACATGACCGAGACCGAGCTGGCCCGCAAACTGGGGGTCAGCCGCAAGTGCCTGTGGGAGCGGCGCCAGCGCCTGGGCATCCCGCGGCGCAAGACCGGTGTGCCAAGCGAAGGCTAGGGGTCTGTTGACGTTTCGTTGTGAGCCGCGTCGCTGGGTCAACAGACCCTAGGTAACACTGCAAAATGTGAAAAAACTGTTACCTCAGTTAAATCACGTAACAAAAGCCGGGTCTTACGGTAACGATGACCCGGCTTTTTTTTGCCCTGAAAACAGCGAAAACCCGAAAAAACCCTTATTTTGCTGGGCCACGCAAAAGTTGGCACGAGCCCTGCTATATGTATCCGTACAAGAACAATAAGAATCACAGCAACACACAATAAAAATAAGACGTATCGGCTCACGCATAACAAGAACAACACGGCGGAGGCGCAGCTAACTGATTGTTTTGGAGAGGCGTTGTACATGGGGCTTGCCCCACGACCAGGCAGAGAACAACAAAAACTGCACTTAAAGCAGAGCCTGAACTGGTTGGATCATTGATCACATCAACACAGCGACCAAAGCAATCCGTTTGCTCTTATCTCCCGATTGGGAGGGTTGTACAGGCAAGACCTATGCAACCAGGGCGATTAACAAAAACAAAAAGCCCGCAATCAATAATAAAAATAGAGCACGCAACTAATTCTGGGGGAGCTTCGGCTCCCCTTGTGGTTTCTGCAATTTAACAAACCCTGTCTAGCCCGCCCTTCCTGGCGCTTTTTCTGCTTGCCGCTTGCAGCTTCGCTCGCAAGAGCGGCTATGCGTCCTACACCATCCCCTGACTAAATGCTAGAATCCCCGCCCATCATGCGGTCATTCTTGGTTTTGGCCGAACATTCCTTCAAACAGTGCATCCCATGCTGAAGAAGCTGTTCCAGTCACTCCGTTCTCCCAAGCGTCGTACGCAACAACTGCGCAGCACCCCTGAAGTGCTCAACAGCAGCCAACACTCGCTGCAACGTGCCCAGTTCAGCCGCTACGCGGTCAATATCGTCGAGCGCCTGCAGAACGCCGGTTACCAGGCCTATCTGGTCGGCGGTTGCGTACGCGACATGCTGCTCAATATCACGCCAAAAGACTTTGACGTCGCCACCAGCGCTACGCCCGAGCAAGTGCGCGCCGAGTTTCGCAATGCGCGAATCATCGGTCGTCGTTTCAAATTGGTGCATATCCACTTTGGCCGCGAAATTATTGAAGTCGCGACCTTCCGTGCCAATCACCCGCAAAACGACGAAGAGGAAGACAGCAACCAGTCCTCGCGTAACGAAAGCGGGCGCATCTTGCGCGACAACGTGTACGGCACCCTTGAAGAAGACGCCCAGCGTCGTGACTTCACCGTCAATGCCCTGTACTACGACCCGGTCAGCGAGCGCATTCTTGATTACGCCAATGGCGTACACGACATTCGCAACCGCCTGCTGCGCCTGATTGGCGACCCGCAACAGCGTTACCAGGAAGACCCGGTACGCATGCTGCGCGCAGTGCGTTTTGCCGCCAAGCTGAACTTTGGCATCGAAAAACACACCGCCGAGCCGATTCGTGAACTGGCGCCGATGTTGCGCGAGATCCCGTCAGCACGCCTGTTCGAAGAAGTCCTCAAGCTGTTCCTTTCGGGTAACGCTTCAGACACTTTCGAGATGCTGGTTGACCTCGAGTTGTTCGATCCACTGTTCCCGGCCAGCGCCGAAGCACTGGAACACAACCCGACGTACACCCACACCCTGATCAGCGAAGCCTTGCGCAACACTGACCTGCGCATCAAGCAGGGCAAACCGGTGACCCCGGCGTTCCTGTTTGCCGCCCTGCTCTGGCCAGCCCTGCCGGCCCGTGTATTGCGCCTGCAAGATCAAGGCATGCCGCCGATTCCTGCCATGCAGGAAGCTGCCCATGAACTGATCGCCGAGCAATGCCAGCGCATTGCCATTCCTAAACGTTTCACCATGCCGATCCGCGAGATCTGGGACATGCAGGAACGCCTGCCGCGTCGCAGCGGCAAGCGCGCCGACATGCTGCTCGACAACCCGCGCTTCCGCGCAGGCTATGACTTCCTGCTGTTGCGCGAAAGCGCAGGCGAGCAGACCAACGGCCTGGGCGAATGGTGGACCGATTATCAGGACGCCAATGACAGCGGTCGCCGCGACATGATTCGCGACCTGAGCAACGCCAAGGATGACGGCAGCGGCCCTGCGCCACGCAAACGTCGCCGTACCGGCGGCGCCAAGCGCAAACGCAGCGCTGCAGCGGACGAGTAAGAGATGGAACGCGTCTACATTGGCATGGGCAGCAATCTGGCTGACCCGGCAGATCAATTGCGCAGTGCCATCCAGGCACTGGCGCAATTGCCCGACTCCCGATTCGTCGGGGTTTCGGCGTTCTATCAAAGCGATTCGCTGCTCCCCGGCCAGCCGCGCTACACCAATGCCGTAGCCGCCATCGACACCACCCTGGCGCCTTTGGCTCTGCTCGATGCCTTGCAGGCCATCGAGCTTGATCAAGGCCGCGAGCGCCTCGAACGCTGGGGCCCGCGCACCCTGGATCTGGATATCCTGCTGTTCGGCGATCGCCTGATTGACGAACCCCGCCTCAAGGTCCCGCATTACCACATGCACGCCCGGCCTTTTGTGCTTTACCCCTTGGCCGAACTGGCCCCGGCGTCGCTGAAACTTGCCGATGACCGTACCCTCGCGCAACTGCTGGCCGATTGCCCATTTATCGGACTTGAGCGCATCAGCGCTTAAGCTGAAACGAATCAATACCCGGGTAACACCTTTGCGGTAACACCCGGAATTGACTTCCAGTGTCCTCGTCACGACTATAGGCATCCCGCTGCCATCCACTGGATGGCGCAATGTGAAAAGCAGGCTTTATAAGCGCCCTCTATCAAGGTGTGCCTGTTCATAACGATGAATCACACGCGTTACTCGCAGTGGTTTTTGCACTGCCTGACGAGGATCCTTTTCATGCCAGCTATTACCCTGACCACCCTGCAAAGCCTTAAGCAAAAAGGTGAAAAAATCACCATGCTGACGTGCTATGACGCCACCTTCGCCCACGCCTGCAATCAGGCCGGGGTTGAAGTGTTACTGGTCGGCGACTCCCTGGGCATGGTTCTGCAAGGGCATGACAGCACATTGCCTGTAACGACCGCCGACATGGCTTACCACGTGGCCTGCGTCAAACGCGGCAACCAGGATGCCCTGATTCTCGCGGACATGGCCTTTATGGCCAACGCCACACTGGAACAATCCCTGAACAACAGCGCCGTGCTGATGAAGGCTGGCGCGCATATGGTCAAGGTCGAAGGCGCCGTATGGCTGGCCGAGTCAATCCGGGCCATGACCGAACGCGGCATCCCGGTCTGCGCGCACATGGGCCTGACCCCGCAGACAGTCAATGTACTGGGCGGCTACAAGGTGCAGGGCCGCAACGAAAACCAGGCCCGCCAGATGCGCGCCGATGCCATTGCTCTGGAGCAAGCAGGCGCGGCCATGCTGCTGCTGGAGTGCGTGCCGAGCGAACTGGCCGCAGAAATTACCCACGCGGTGAAAATCCCGGTGATCGGCATCGGTGCCGGCAGCGACACAGACGGCCAGGTGCTGGTACTGCACGACATGCTCGGGCTTTCGCTGACCGGGCGAGTGCCCAAGTTCGTGAAGAACTTCATGACCGGCCAGCCTGATATCCAGTCCGCTCTCAGCGCTTATGTGGCTGAAGTCAAAGCCGTCAGCTTTCCTGCTACCGAACACGGATTCTCTGCATGAACACAGTAAAAACCGTTCGCGAATTGCGCGCCGTTATCGCCCGTGCACGCCGCGAAGGCAAACAGGTTGCCCTGGTTCCGACCATGGGCAATCTGCACAGTGGTCACGCCGCTCTGGTGACTACGGCTGCGCAACAAGCTGATTTTGTTGTGGCGAGCATTTTCGTCAATCCCCTGCAGTTTGGCGCCAACGAAGACCTCGATACCTACCCGCGCACGCTGGCGGCCGATCAGGAAAAGCTCCTGCAAGCCGGCTGCGACCTGCTGTTTGCCCCGACCGTTGAAGAAATGTACCCCCACGGCATGGACGGCCTGACCCGCGTCACCGCCGCCACACTCAGCAATGAGCTGTGCGGCAGCCGTCGCCCGGGGCATTTCGATGGCGTGACCACCGTGGTCAGCAAGCTGTTCAATATGGTTCAGCCAGATCTGGCCATCTTCGGGCAAAAGGACTACCAGCAGTTGGCAGTCATTCGTGCGATGGTCAACGACCTCAATTTCCCGATCCAGATCATCAGCGAACCGACCGTGCGCGCTGACGATGGCCTGGCCCTGTCTTCGCGCAACGGTTACCTGAGCGAAGAGCAGCGTGCCCTGGCGCCAGCCCTGTACCGCCACCTGAGCGAGATGGCCCGCGCCATTGAAGCCGGTGAGCGCGATTACCCGGCGTTGGTGCGCCAGCATCTGGCAGAAATCGAAGCCATCGGCTTTCGCCCTGACTACCTGGAAGTCCGTCAGGGGCAAACCCTGCTCCCGGCACAGGCCAGCGATCGCGATATCGTGATTTTGGTCGCAGCCTTCCTGGGAGCCACCCGCTTGATCGACAACGTACACTTGAATCTCGACAGCACGCTCTGACAGAGCGCTGCGCGGAACCGCGGAATGACCCGCAAACTATAAAAAACACTGAAACGTTTCAGCTGTTGTGACGTAACTGTGACAAAAGTTACTTCTCGATGTCAGACAAAGCCAAGACAGAAGCAGGCGCGAAGGTTACTGTAATCGTCCTGCTTCTAGCTGACGTGCAGAATCAGACCGACCGAGCGCCTGAACAAAAAATCCAGGCGTCGGTGTTTTCAGTGTCCAAAGGCAGTTCAAGCAAAAAGGATATCCGCAGCGATGGCGTACTACCGCACTCCTCATGACGTTACCGCTCTGCCCGCTTGGCAAGCGTTGAAACTCCACCGTGCCGGCATGCAGAATTTCAGCATGCGTGACGCGTTTAACAGCAACCCGAAGCGTTTTGAAGAATTCACCCTGAGCAGCTGCGGGCTGTTTCTGGACTACTCGAAAAACCTGATCAACAACGAGACCCGCGACCTGCTGGTCAACCTCGCCAACGAGGTCGACCTCAAAGGCGCGATCAAATCGCTGTTTGGCGGCGAAATCGTCAACGCCTCCGAAGGTCGCCCGGCCTTGCACACCGCGCTGCGCCGCCCGGTTGCCGACAAGCTGTCGGTCAACGGCGTGAACATCATGCCCGAGGTGCATAAAGTCCTGAACCAGATGACCGAGCTGGTCGGGCGGATTCACGACGGCCTGTGGCGCGGTTACACCGAAAAGCCGATCACCGATATCGTCAACATTGGTATTGGCGGCTCGTTCCTGGGCCCGGAACTGGTGTCTGAAGCGCTGTTGTCCTATGCCCAAAAAGGTGTGCGCTGCCATTACCTGGCGAATATCGATGGCAGCGAGTTCCATGAGCTGACCGCAAAACTGCGTGCTGAAACCACGTTGTTTATCGTTTCGTCGAAATCCTTCAATACCCTCGAAACCCTGAAAAACGCGCAGGCGGCACGCGCCTGGTACCTGGCCCAGGGTGGTTCGGAAGCAGAACTGCATCGCCACTTTATCGCTGTATCGAGCAACAATGCAGCAGCCGTGGCCTTCGGTATCCGTGAAGAGAACATCTTCCCGATGTGGGACTGGGTTGGCGGGCGTTACTCGCTGTGGTCGGCCATTGGCTTGCCAATTGCCCTGGCCATCGGCATGTCGAACTTCAAGGAACTGCTGTCCGGTGCCTACAGCATGGACCAGCACTTCCAGACCGCTCCGTTCGAACAGAACATGCCGGTGCTGATGGCCGCACTGGGGGTGTGGTACGGCAACTTCTGGGGCTCGCAAAGCCACGCGATCCTGCCGTACGACCACTACCTGCGCAACATCACCAAGCACTTGCAACAGTTGGACATGGAATCCAACGGCAAGAGCGTGCGCCAGGACGGCACCCCGGTGTCCACCGATACTGGCCCGGTGATCTGGGGCGGTGTGGGCTGCAACGGTCAGCACGCCTATCACCAGTTGCTGCATCAAGGTACCCAACTGATCCCGGCCGACTTTATCGTGCCGATTGTCAGCTTCAACCCGGTAGCCGATCACCATCAGTGGCTGTACGCCAACTGCCTGTCGCAAAGCCAGGCGCTGATGCTGGGTAAAACCCGCGAAGAAGCCGAAGCTGAATTGCGCGACAAAGGCATGAGCGAAGAAGAAGTACAGAAGCTGGCCCCACACAAGGTGATCCCGGGCAACCGTCCGAGTAACACCCTGGTGGTTGAGCGCATCAGCCCGCGCCGTCTGGGCGCACTGGTTGCGCTTTACGAGCACAAGGTTTTCGTGCAAAGCGTGATCTGGGGCATCAACGCCTTCGACCAATGGGGCGTTGAACTGGGCAAGGAGCTGGGCAAAGGTGTTTACAACCGCCTGACCGGCAGCCAGGAAGAACCTGCCGACGATGCATCCACCCAAGGTCTGATCAACTACTTCCGCGGCCGTCATCGCGGTTGATTGATAGCCGGCCAGTCCCTGCGACTGGCCGGCACAACCGAGGTTTCATGGAACTCATTCGCCGCCCCATCGAACGCCAGATCATGAGCCTGACCGGACTTTCACTCGGCCAGCTCGACCTCGAAAACCCCAAGGGCGACCCCGGCCTGTTTGGCCCGGACTCCATCAGTTGGCAGGTACACGGTGATTTCACCAGCATGCTGATTGGCGGCATCAGCGCCTTGATGCTGCAAGCCTTGCACCCACTGGCCCTGGCCGGGGTGTGGGACCACTCCAATTTCAGACAGGACATGCTGGGTCGGCTACGCCGCACCGGGCAGTTCATCTCAGGTACTACTTTCGGCGCCACTGGCGATGCCAACTGGCTGATCGACAAAGTGCGCACCATCCACCTGCAAGTCACCGGCACCGGCCTCGATGGCCGCCCCTATGCAGCCAGTGATCCCGAGTTGCTGACGTGGGTGCATGTGGCCGAAGTCAGCAATTTTCTCGCCGCCCACCTGCGCTATCGCAACCCGCATTTGTCCGGCGCCGATCAGGACCGTTACTACGCCGAAATCGCCCTGATCGCTGAACGGCTGGGCGCTACCAATGTGCCGCGTTGCCGTCAGCAGATTGCCGACTACCTCGAAGGCATTCGCCCACAGTTACTGTGCGATGAACGCAGCCATGAAGTCATTCGCCTGCTGCTCAACGCCCCCGCCCCAAGCCTGCTGGCCAAGCCTTTTGGCGCGCTGATGATGCAGGCCGGAATTGACTTGCTGCCCGACTGGGCCAGCGATCAACTGGGGCTGCATCAACGCCCGCTGGAGCGCAAGCTGATACGCGCCGGGGTAAACAGTACCGCACCAATATTGCGCTGGGCTGTGCGCAATGGCTCGGTGCAGCGGGCGCGGCGGCGTATGGGCCTGGGCTGAAACCGGGGCGCTGCCATCGCGGGCAAGTCGAATCGTCGCACCGCCACTCCCATATTAAGATTACAGGTGCCTTACCTGCTCCCTTCGCAAGCAATTGCTTGAGTGATCATTGACGATGCCCACCGCCTGCATCCACGCATAGGTGATGGTCGGACCGACGAACTTGAATCCTTTACGCTTGAACTCCTTCGAGATGAGCTCGGAAAGTGCTGAGGTTGCAATCCAGCTTTGACCATCGCCCTGGATCGGGAGCCCTCCGGTGAACGACCAGCAGAAGTCGCTGAAGCTTTCACCCCGGGCTTCCATTTCGCAATAAATCTGTGCCCCCCGAATGGTGGCCTCTATCTTCGCCCTGGCCCGAATGATGCCGGGGTCGGCCATAAGACGCAGAACGTCCTGTTCGCCGAAACCTGCAACGCTGACCGGATCAAAGCAGGAGAAGGCTTTGCGAAAGGCTTCGCGCTTTCGAAGCACGATGATCCAGGCCAAACCGGCCTGAAATCCTTCCAGCATCAGTGTCTCCCACAGCAAGCGCGAATCACGGATCGGAACGCCCCACTCCGTGTCGTGATAGGCCCGCATCAATGGATCGTGTTCAGCCCATTCACAGCGGCATCCTTTTTCATCATTCATCTTTCATCACTCATTAATACCTGTCTTCCACTGCTGCTGGTCAGCACGCTGTACAGCGTCAGGCGGTGGGTACAGTTCCGCCATCAATCACATATTCCGTGCCGGTGATCGATGCAGCTCGCGGTGAAACCAGGAATGTGATCAGGTCGGCGACCTCTTGAGGCCGGGCTGGCCGTCCAAGCGGAATGCCGCCCAGCGCGTCCATGATGATCTTCTTCCCGCCTTCATAATCTGTCCCGGCATTTTGCGCGAGCCTCTCGGCAAGCCGAACAGCAGCCTCTGTCTCAACCCAGCCTGGAGAGACCCGTACCACGCGTATGCCTTTGGGGGTCACTTCCTTCGACAGACTTTTGCTGTAGGTGGACAATGCTGCCTTCGCAGCCGCATAGGCGGTAGTCGACTCCGGCAATGGCAGTTCGTGCTGTATGGATGTGACATGAATGACAACACCTGATCCCTGTTCAATCATTGATGGGAGCAATGCTCTGTCGAGGCGCACGGCAGCCATCAAATTCTGATTGATCGCAGCCTCCCACTCACCGTCGTCAAGGGCCGCAAACCCGCCGCCCGGTGCACTCGATCCGCCAAGGACGTTGATAACGAAATCGATGCCGCCCAGACGGGCAAGTACATCATCTGCGACGGCCCGGCATCCTCCTGCCGTCATCAGATCGGCGGCGATATAGATGACACCGTCTGGAGCTGTGTCGGGAACGGAACGTGCCGTAGCAACGACCGTCACTCCCGCATTGCGCAGGGATTCGACGACTGCAGCCCCCACACCCATGGTGCCGCCTGTTACCAGCGCTCTGCGCCCCGTCAGTTCAAGATTGAAACTCACAGCGTGATCTCCGGTAGAGTCTTAAACATGTAGATAGCTCCTTCGTGATTGATCTGATCGCGTTATGCAATCTGCATTGATCCGCTAAAAGACTATGGTTAAGCTCCCCGAGCCGCAAGTACGCACAATAAAGTAAGGTACTCACTAAAAAGTATGGAAAAAGAATGGACACCCACCACGGCCGCCGATGGCGTTGAGCAGGCGCTCAAGATTCTTGAAGGAAAGTGGAAGCTGGTAATCCTGTTCCATCTGTTCGGGGGCAAGTTGCTGCGATTCTCCGAACTCGAAAGAGCAATCCCGGCTATCACACAGAAAATGCTGATCCAGCAGCTTCGTCAAATGGAGACTGATGGCGTTGTGCGGCGGATCGTCCACCATCAGGTGCCGCCGAAGGTCGAATATGGTTTAACCGATTGGGGCCAGGCCATTTGCCCGGCGCTTGATGCCTTGCTGAAATGGGCTGCACTGCGCGACGAACTCACAGAGGTTAACGTCTAAAAACCAAGCCCTGTAGCAGTTGACGAGCAGTGCGAGGCTACGTCCGGCTGCGCAGCAGTCGTAAAACCAATCAGCCATGGTGCTTCAGATACATCGCACACCCAGGGTTTACGACAACTGCGCAGCGCGCCGCATCACGTCGAGCGCAGCTTCACGAATAACCTGGCCTGTTCTGTTAAACTGCCGCGCCTTATCCATCCCCCAAGGCGCCTCGCATGTCTTCCTTGAATCAGGCGCTGCGCGCCGCCCTCGATAACCGTCATGACTTGCTGGCCGAGCTGCATGCCCAGGGCACCGACTGCTATCGCCTGTTCCACGGCAGCCAGGAAGGCGCCGGCGGCCTGACTATCGACCGTTACGGCCCGCAGCTGCTGGTGCAAAGCTTTCATCAACGCCTGGAACGTGATGACTTGCTGCAACTGCACGCAGCCATCAATCATCACCTGGGCCTCGACCTGATGCTGGTCTACAACGACCGCTCCCAGGGCAATTCGCGCATTGACCGCGAAGACACCGTATACCGCGCCGATGAAGCAGCACTGGCAGACACCGTCGGCCACGAATGGGGCCTGAAGTACCGTGTGCGCGGGCGCCATGCCGGGCAAGACCCGCTGCTGTTTCTCGACCTGCGTAACGCCCGGGGCTGGGTCAAGCAGCACAGCGCCGGCAAAAGCGTACTCAATCTGTTCTCCTACACCTGCGGCGTAGGCCTGAGCGCTGCTGCGGGTGGCGCCAGTGAAGTCTGTAACCTCGACTTCGCCGAAGGCAATCTGGCAGTCGGTCGCGAAAACGGCCTGCTCAACCCTGAACTGCCGAAGATGAAGTTTGTGCAGTCGGATTATTTTGCGGCCATCCGCCAACTGGCCGGTTTGCCAATTATCCAGCGCCGCCACAAGCTGCCCGCCTACCCGCGCATGGATCAGCGTGAATACGATCTGGTGTTGCTTGACCCGCCAGCCTGGGCCAAGAGCGCATTCGGTACAGTCGATCTGCTGCGCGACTACCAAAGCCTGCTCAAGCCTGCCGTACTGACCACCGCACCGGACGGTGTGCTGATCTGCTGCAACAACCTGGCAAAGGTCAGCATGGACGACTGGCGCGAGCAGGTGTTGCGCTGTGCAGAGAAAGCCGGACGCCCGGTCCGCGACTGGCAAGTCATGGCCCCGGCCAGCGATTTCCCGTCCATGGATCAGCAGCCTCCGCTGAAAACCTTGATCCTTCAGTTTTAATCCATTCTCTAAATACGGCGTTCGTCTCGGAACCAGAAACGCGTGCCATACTCCAAGGCACTTCCGACTGCTATAGACGACGCCCCACATGCTCAAAGGATTGATCCGCGCCCTCGGCGCCGTGCTGATTGCTATCGCACTTTACAGCGTGCTTGGCTTCCTGATCTTGCCGGGCGTTGGCCTGCGCATCATCAACCAGCAACTGGCCAACCACGCCACGGTGCCCGCCAGACTCGACCGGCTGGAGTTCAACCCCTTCAGCCTGGAACTGACCTTGTGGGGGTTCAGAGTCGGCGAGCCGGGCAAGGAACAGGTCGGATTTGAACGGCTATATACCAATCTGCAAGCCGACAGCCTGTGGACAAAAGCCCTGCACCTGGCCGATGTGCAGCTGGACAAGCCCAAGACCGAGTTGCTGTTCAACAAGGACGGTACGCTCAACCTGACCCAGCTATTCAAGCTGCCTGCCAGCGAGCCAACCCCGAGCGATCCCGAGAGCAAGCCGTTCCCGCTGCGTATCGACAACATCAAGCTGGCAGACGGCTACCTGCACTTCACCGATATGCGCCCCGGCGAACCCATCGAATTCCTCTATGACTCAATGGACCTTGAGCTGAAAAACCTCAGCACCCTGCCCGATGACAATGCCGATATGACCCTGGTGGCCGCCGGCCCTGCTGGTGGGCGTATTGACTGGACCGGCACCCTGAGCCTGGTCCCCATCACCTCCACCGGCAAACTGAAAGTCACCGACGGCAAGATGAAAGTCTGGTGGCCTTATGTACGTGATGCGTTGCCGCTGGCACTGGAAGATGGCGTGCTGAACTTCAGCACCGACTACAGCCTCAACCTGTCCAAAGAAACCGAGATGGTCCTGAGCAATGCCTCGGCCAGCATCGCCCCGCTGAAAATCAACGCCCCGGACGGGCGCCCGCTGGTGCGCCTGGAGCGCCTTGATATCAGCGACACCAGCGTCGATCTGGCCAAGCAGCAAGTAGTAGTCGGCAAGATCAACAGCCAGAACCTCGAAACCTGGGCCGCCCGTGAAAAAGACGGCCAGTTTGACTGGCAAAAACTGTTTGCCAGTCAACCGAAAAAAGCGTCGGCCAAAACCGACGAAGTGGTGACCGTTGAAGCGCCAAAAGCCGCCCCCGTGGCACCCGGCAAACCATGGGAAGTGCTGCTCAAGGACGTTGACCTGCGTGACTATCGCGTACACCTGGCCGATAAAGAGCCGAAAACCCCGGTGGCGCTGGATATCGGCCCGCTGAACCTGAACCTGAAAAACTTCGACAGCCTCAACCGCTCTCCCTTCACCCTCAACCTCGATACCGGTGTGGGCAAGCAAGGCAAGCTGACTGCCAGCGGCGACGTCAACCTGAGCCCGGTAAGCGCCAGGCTCAAGGTCACCAGCAAAGACATCGACCTGCGTATTGCCCAAGCCTATATCGACCCGTTTATCCGCCTTGAGCTGCGTAGTGGCATGCTCGGCAGCGATCTGGCAGTGGACCTGAAAAGCACTGAGCCACTGGCTTTTACCGTGGCAGGTCGCGCCCAGGTCGATCAACTGCACACATTGGACACCCTGAAAAACCGCGATTTCCTCAAGTGGCAAAAACTGGTGCTGGAGGATGTGAAATACCAGCACGGCGACAGCCTGTCCCTTGCCCGGGTCAATTTCGAAAAGCCCTATGTGCGCTTCATGATCAACGATGACCGCACCACCAATATCGATGACCTGCTGATCCCGCAACCTGCTGGCAGTACGGCTGCCAAAAGCACCGCCAGCAAGGACAAACCGCTGGGTATTCATATTGGCGCCATCGCGATCAACGATGGCTCGGCCAACTTTGCCGACTTCAGCCTGACACCCAACTTTCAAACCGCGGTGCAACAGCTCAACGGTCTGATCGGCACCATCGACAGCCGTAACCCCAAACCTGCCCCGGTGAATATCGCGGGCAAGGTCGACCGTTATGCGCCGGTGACCATCAAGGGCAGCGTCAACCCGTTTGACCCGATGGCCAGCCTGGATATCGCCACCAGCTTCAAACGTGTCGAGCTGACAACCCTGACCCCCTATTCCGGCAAGTTTGCCGGCTATCGCATCCGCAAGGGCCGGCTTAACCTCGATCTGCATTACCTGATCACCAACGGCCAGCTCAAGGCCGAGAACAAACTGGTGGTCGAGCAACTGCAACTGGGAGAGAAGGTCGACAGCCCGGATGCGGTGGATCTTCCGATCAAACTGGCCATTGCCTTGCTCAAGGACACTGACGGCAAGATTTCCATCGAACTGCCGATCAGCGGCGACCTGAACAACCCGCAATTCAGCGTGATGCCGATTATCTGGCAGACCGTGCGCAACCTGGTATTGCGTGCCGCGCAGGCCCCCTTCAAGTTCATTGGCGGGCTGATCAACGGCGGTGGCGCCGAGGATCTGGGCACGGTGGCATTCGCGCCAGGATCAAGCGAGCTAAGCCCTGAGGCGCAAAAAGCGCTGACTACATTGGCCCAGGCACTGAAAGAACGCCCGGCCCTGCGTCTGGAAATCGAAGGTACGGCTGCACAGAGCAGCGATGGCCCCTTGATTGCCAAGGAACGTCTGGAGCGCGAATACCAGTACACCTACTACAAGATCCTGCAGCGCCGTGGCGACAAGGTACCTGCCAAGGCCGGCTTGCTTACCGTACCGGACGACGAGAAAGGCCCGTTACTTGAAGGCATCTACCGCACGCGCCTCAAACAGCAGCCACCTGCCGAATGGAAAGACCTGAGCCGTGATGAGCGCGCAGCCAAGATGAGCGATGCACTGATCGACTTCTGGAGCAAAAGCGAAGTGCTGTTGCGTCAACTCGGCCAGGACCGTGCAAGCAGCATCAAGGACTACCTGGTAGACAAGGGCGGGCTGGCGGATGAGCGCGTGTACTTTATTGATGCCACCCTGGGTGAAGCCGAGAGTGATGGCCGGGTGATCTCGCCGCTGCATCTGGATAGCGAATAAACCAGAACTCTGTGGGAGCGGGCTTGCTCGCGATGCAGTCGGCGCGACCTGGAAGCCCAACCGCGGTGAGGCCATCGCGGGCAAGCCACGCTCCCACCGGGTTTCTATGACCCAAATAGAACAGCCCCCGACGCAAAACGCCGGGGGCTGTAATGGCCACATCCCTGTGGCCGTCGCATGAACCTTGTGTAAAAGCCAGCAGGCGTACTGCTTGAATCATCTGCCAGCTTTTATTTCCCCCGGTTCACCGAGTAAGGGGTTTATTCCGCTTTCAGACCGTCAGCCGATACAGCTTTAACGCCTTTGATCTTTTTGGCGATGGCTACAGCAATGTCTTTTTGCGTTTCAGTCACCGGGACCATCGAGGAAAGGGAAACAACGCCTTTGTTGGTTTCAACCTTGATGTCCGTGCCTGGAATGCCTTTTTCAGTCACAAGATCCGCTTTTACCTTGGTAGTGATCCAGGTATCAGAAGTAGCTTCCTTGGCTTTGGTTACTTCGCCGGCAGCCACTACCATTGGTGCCTGGGTAGTCGCTTGGGCGGCAAATGCAGCGTTGGCCATGGTCAGGGTCAGAGCGGTGGCAGTTGCGGCAGCGATAGCGAACTTCTTCATACGAGTAACTCCTGTCTTCTTCAAAATCTGCGCCGTCTTCTGGCTGCAGGGTTATCTGTACTATTGCAGGGCCCGTGCCAACTTTTTAAAACAAATAAAACCATATAAATCAAAGACTTATAAATACTTCAAAATAAATCGATCGTGCAGAATGCATGACCCCGGGCAAAACTGCATGCAAGTTGCGGCTTTGCGCTCATGGCCAATCGCCCATTGATCGTGACTTTATTGCGGGCATAAAAAAAGGACCCCGAAGGGTCCTTCTTTCAACGCAGGTATCGGGGGCTATTAAGCTTCCGATGCCTTGGCAGCAGCTACGTCCTTGATGGACAGCTTGATACGGCCGCGGTTATCCACGTCCAGTACCAGTACTTCCACTTCCTGACCTTCTTTCAGAATGTCAGTCACTTTCTCAACGCGAGCGTCGCTCAGCATGGAGATGTGAACCAGGCCGTCTTTGCCTGGCAGGATGTTTACGAATGCGCCGAAGTCGACGATACGCTCAACCTTGCCCACGTAGATCTTGCCGATCTCGGCTTCTGCGGTGATGCCCAGAACGCGCTGACGCGCCGCTTCTGCTGCTTCTTTGGTTTCGCCGAAGATCTTGATCGAACCGTCGTCTTCGATATCGATCGAAGCCTTGGTTTCTTCACAGATTGCACGGATGGTCGCGCCGCCTTTACCGATAACATCACGGATTTTGTCGGTGTCGATCTTCATTGCGATCATGGTCGGAGCGTTGGCCGACAGTTCGTTACGCGATACGGCAATGATCTGGTTCATCTGACCCAAGATGTTCAGGCGAGCGTCCAGGGCCTGGCCCAGTGCGATCTCCATGATTTCTTCGGTGATGCCCTTGATCTTGATGTCCATCTGCAGCGCGGTAACACCCTTGGCGGTACCGGCTACTTTGAAGTCCATGTCGCCCAGGTGGTCTTCGTCACCCAGGATGTCGGTCAGAACGGCGAATTTCTCGCCTTCCTTAACCAGACCCATGGCGATACCGGCAACCGGTGCCTTCATCGGTACACCAGCGTCCATCAGTGCCAGGGATGCACCGCAAACCGATGCCATCGAGCTGGAACCGTTGGATTCGGTGATTTCCGATACCACACGGATGGTGTACGGGAACACGTCAGCAGCAGGCAGCATGGCCTGTACCGAACGACGGGCCAGACGGCCGTGACCGATTTCGCGACGACCGGCGCCACCCATACGACCACACTCACCTACCGAGAACGGAGGGAAGTTGTAGTGCAGCATGAACGGGTCTTTCTTCTCGCCTTCCAGGGTGTCCAGCAGCTGTGCGTCACGGGCAGTACCCAGAGTTGCAACAACCAGAGCCTGGGTTTCGCCACGGGTGAACAGAGCCGAACCGTGGGTCTTGGGCAGAACGCCAACTTCGATGTTCAGAGGGCGAACAGTCTTGGTGTCACGGCCATCGATACGCGGCTTGCCGTTAACGATGTTTTCGCGAACGGTGCGGTATTCGATTTCGCCGAATGCAGCTTTCACTTCGCTGGCAGAAGGCTGGCCTTCTTCACCGGACAGTTTGGCTACAACCTGATCCTTCAACTCGCCCAGGCGAGCGTAACGGTCGGCCTTGACGGTGATGGTGTAGGCCTGGGAGATGGCTTCGCCGAACTCGGCACGGATAGCGCCCAGCAGTGCGGTAGCTTCCGGGGCAGCAGCCCAGTCCCAAGTTGGTTTGGCAGCTTCGGCAGCCAGTTCTTTGACCGCCTGGATAACCACCTGGAATTCGTCGTGGGCGAACAGTACGGCGCCCAGCATCTGGTCTTCGGTCAGCTCTTTGGCTTCCGATTCAACCATCAACACAGCTTCCGAAGTACCGGCAACAACCATGTCCAGGCTTGAAGCGGCCAGTTGCTCGTAAGTCGGGTTCAGCAGGTAGCCGGTGCTTTCGTGGTAAGCAACGCGCGCAGCGCCGATCGGGCCATCGAAAGGAATGCCGGAGATAGCCAGGGCAGCCGAAGTACCGATCATCGCAGCGACGTCCGGATCGGTTTTCTTGCTGGTGGACAGAACGGTGCAGACAACCTGCACTTCGTTCATGAAACCTTCTGGGAACAGCGGACGGATCGGACGGTCGATCAGACGCGACGTCAGGGTTTCTTTCTCGGAAGGGCGACCTTCACGCTTGAAGAAACCGCCCGGGATTTTACCCGCGGCGTAGGTTTTTTCCTGGTAGTGAACCGACAGAGGGAAGAAGCCCTTGCCTGGATCAGCTTGCTTGGAGCCGACAACAGTCACCAACACGCTGACGTCGTCGTCAACGGTGACCAATACTGCGCCGGAAGCTTGACGGGCGATACGGCCAGTCTCGAGAGTAACGGTCGACTGACCGAACTGAAATTTTTTGATAACCGGGTTCACGGTGTCCTACCTTCTTTGTGGCTCTTGGGGAACGGGTTTCTTGCGAAAGTCATGTGCAGCGTCGGGGCATCGACCCGACTCAGGATGCTTACGAAAACAGCCCCGAGGCAGCTTTCGTAAGAATCCGGCTAGTCCAGATAAAACTTGAGGCTGGAAGCCAGCCCCACGCCTGCGGGAAACCCGCAAACGTGCGACAGACAACCAGCCTCTAGCAACATCGCTATTAGCGACGCAGACCCAGGCGAGCGATCAGCGCTTTGTAACGCTCAACGTTCTTGCCTTTGAGGTAGTCCAGCAGCTTGCGACGCTGGTTTACCATGCGGATCAGACCACGACGGGAGTGGTGATCTTTGCTGTTAGCTTTGAAGTGACCTTGCAGCGTGTTGATGTTAAAGGTCAGCAGTGCAACCTGCACTTCTGGAGAACCTGTATCACCTGGAGCTTGCTGGTAGTCTTTTACGATTTCTGCTTTGTGTTCAACTGTAAGTGCCATTTGGCTTTCCTTTCAATTAGGGATCTGCTTGCGAACAAGACAGATCCAATAGGCCGAGGACAAATCCTCGTATTTAAATGTGAGATGTGACCGTGCCTAATAACAGCCACCCTCATTTCAGTCTGCGCCGGGAATATTACACCCGATGCAGCCTGGCTCCGGTCATTCCGACCGAATCAGTCGACGCGGCGCAATACGCCCGTCTTCGCTCACTTCACCGATACCGATAAAGCGACCGTTGTGATCTTGAACCCGCACCATACCGAACTTCGGAGCATCTGGAGCACGCACCGGCTGGCCATTGAGCCAGTAGAACGCGCTGGCTTCGGAGAAGTGCAGCAACGGCCAGTCCAGCAGGCCACTGTCCGATGGCATCAGGAAGCGGTCAACCGCTTCATGGCCGCCTTCGGCATGCACCGCTTCCAGCTCTTCCAGCGTAACCGTCTGGGCCAGGCTGAAGGGTCCGGCGTGGGTACGACGCAGTTCTGCAACGTATGCCCCACACCCCAATTGCTCACCAATATCTTCCACGAGGGTACGGATATAGGTGCCTTTGGTGCAGTCGACGACCAAGCGCGCAGTGTCGCCTTCGCTGGCTAGTAATTCGAGGCGGGTAATAGTAACAGAACGCGGTTCACGCTCCACCACTTCGCCTGCACGGGCCAGCTTGTAAAGCGGCTGGCCGTCACGCTTGAGTGCAGAGTACATCGGCGGTATCTGGCTGATTTGTCCACGAAATTTGGGCAAAACGGCTTCGATATCGGCGCGACCAACGGTCACTGGACGAGTTTGCAAAACCTCGCCTTCAGCGTCTGCCGTGGTGGTGGTCTTGCCCAATTGCATCAGGGTTTCATAACCCTTGTCGGAATCGAGCAGGTATTGCGAAAACTTGGTGGCTTCGCCAAAGCACAGCGGCAGTACACCGCTGGCCAGTGGATCGAGGCTACCGGTGTGCCCTGCCTTTTCGGCATTGAGCAGCCAGCGGACTTTCTGCAGGGCCGCGTTGGAGGTGAATCCAAGCGGCTTGTCGAGCAGGATGATGCCGCTGACGTTACGACGGATACGCTTGACCTGAGCCACCGGTTACTCCTTGGTGTCTTCGGGAGCGGTGGTTTCAGGGTGCTGATTGTCTTCAGCCACTGCACGCTCGATCAAAGCGGACAGGTGAGCACCACGCACGACACTTTCATCGTAGTGGAAGTGCAGCTGTGGAACGCTGCGCAGCTTCATTTCACGCGCCAGTTGCATGCGCAGGAAACCCGCTGCCGAGTTCAGCACCTTGATGCTCTGGGCGATGTCTTCAGCGGTGTCCTGCCCCATCACGGTGATGAAGATCTTGGCGTGACCGACGTCACGGCTGACTTCAACAGCAGTAATGGTGACCAGACCCACACGCGGGTCTTTGACTTCACGACGGATCAGCTGTGCCAGCTCGCGCTGCATCTGATCGCCGATACGTTGGGTACGGCTATATTCTTTTGCCATGTCTTGTTACCTGTTACTCACCCATGGGAAACCCATGCGTTCTGAAAGCGGCAAACGCCCGGCCAGACAGAAGCCGGACCGGGCGTTGCGTTTAGAGTCCGGGCCGAGCGACGGGCATTTGCATGCCGCGGCTCGTCCTTGCTCTTGAGGCTCGCGATTTAGAGGCTGCGAGCAACCTGGACCTTCTCGAACACTTCGATCTTGTCACCGACTTTAACGTCGTTGTAGCTCTTGACGCCGATACCGCATTCCATGCCGGCACGCACTTCGGACATGTCATCTTTAAAGCGACGCAGGGATTCCAGCTCGCCTTCGTAGATAACGATGTCTTCACGCAGTACGCGGATTGGACGGTTACGGTGAACAACACCTTCGAGCACCATGCAACCTGCAACCGCGCCGAACTTAGGCGAGCGGAACACGTCACGGACTTCAGCAATACCCAGGATGTTCTCCCGAACGTCGCTGCCAAGCATGCCGGTAAGGGCTTTCTTGACGTCTTCGATGATGTCGTAGATGACGTTGTAGTAACGCATGTCCAGGCCTTCCTGCTCGACAATCTTGCGAGCGCCGGCATCGGCACGCACGTTGAAGCCAAACAGTACAGCGTTGGAGGCCAGTGCCAGGTTAGCGTCGCTCTCGGTGATACCACCGACACCGCCGCCCACTACACGCACTTGCACTTCGTCGTTACCCAGGCCGCTCAGAGCGCCCTGCAGAGCTTCCAGCGAACCACGGACGTCAGATTTGAGGACGATGTTAAGCGTCTTCTTCTCTTCCTGGCCCATGTTCTCGAAGATGTTCTCCAGCTTGCCTGCGTGAGCACGCGCCAGTTTCACTTCGCGGAACTTGCCTTGACGGAACAGGGCAACTTCACGCGCCTTCTTCTCGTCAGTCATTACGCTCATCTCGTCGCCAGCATCTGGCGTACCGTCCAGGCCGAGGATCTCGACAGGGATGGATGGACCGGCTTCCTTGATAGGCTTGCCGTTCTCATCGAGCATGGCACGGATGCGACCGTAGTTGGAGCCGACCAGAACCATGTCGCCTTGGCGCAGGGTACCGTCTTGAACCAGAACAGTTGCAACAGGGCCACGGCCTTTGTCCAGACGGGACTCAACCACTACGCCACGGCCAGGAGCCGATGGCGTTGCCTTGAGTTCCAGAACTTCAGCTTGCAGCAGTACGGCTTCGAGCAACTCGTCAACGCCGGTACCCATTTTCGCCGAGACCGAAACAAACGGAGTGTCACCACCCCACTCTTCCGACGTCACGCCGTGAACGGACAGTTCGCTGCGGATGCGATCGAGGTCAGCACCTGGCTTGTCGATCTTGTTCACTGCAACAACCAGAGGCACGCCAGCGGCTTTCGCATGCTGAACAGCTTCGATGGTCTGCGGCATTACGCCGTCGTCTGCAGCCACAACCAGAATCACGATGTCAGTCGCCTTGGCACCACGTGCACGCATTGCGGTAAACGCAGCGTGACCCGGGGTGTCGAGGAAAGTGACCATGCCGCGTTCGGTTTCAACGTGGTATGCACCGATGTGCTGAGTAATACCACCGGCTTCGCCAGCAGCTACCTTGGCACGACGGATGTAGTCGAGCAGGGACGTTTTACCGTGGTCAACGTGGCCCATTACGGTCACAACCGGTGCACGGGAGAACGACTCGCCTTCGAACTTCAGGGACTCGGCCAGGGAATCTTCCAGGGCGTTGTCGCTGACCAGAGTCACTTTGTGGCCCAGTTCTTCAGCAACCAGTTGAGCAGTTTCCTGATCAAGTACCTGGTTGATGGTGGCTGGAGTACCCAGCTTGAACATGAACTTGATGACTTCGGCAGCCTTGACCGACATCTGTGCAGCCAAATCGCCGACAGTGATGGTCTCGCCAATCTGCACGTCACGAACTACAGGGCCGGTTGGGCTCTGGAAACCGTGAGCGTTGCGCTTCTTCAGCTTGCCCTTGCCACGACCACCGCGACGGAAGCTGTCGCTTTCTTCGTCGGAAGTGCGTGGAGCAACACGTGGAGTCGGTGCTTTTTCTTTAACCGAGGCACGATGCGGGGCGTTTTTGCGATCGCCGTCACCACTGCCGCGACGATTGTTATCGTCAGCGCGTGGTTTGTCCGGGCGACGCTGTTCGTCACGCTTGCGTGCATCGGCTGGAGCCGGTGCCGGTGCTGCAGCTTGCACAGGTGCAGGCGCGGCAGCAGTCGGAGCAGGAGCGGCGGCAGGAGCAGATGCAGGCTGGCGGCGCGCTTCTTCTTCGGCGCGACGCTTGGACTCTTCTTCAGCCTTTTGACGCGCAGCATTTTCTACTGCACGGCGTTCATCCATCTCACGTTTGCGCTCGGCTTCGATTTCTTCCGGGCTTTGTTGTACGAAGACTTTCTTCTTGCGTACTTCAACGCTGATGCTTTTGCTGCCAGCTACACGCAGGGTACTGGTGGTTTTACGCTGCAAAGTGATCTTGCGCGGTTCTTCCACTTTAGCCTTGTGGCTGCTTTTCAGGTGAGTCAGCAGAGCCTGCTTCTCACTATCGGTTACATTCTGCTCGGCGGCGTTGTGCGGCAGACCTGCCTCACGCATCTGCTGCAACAGGCGCTCAACCGGTGTTTTGACCTCATCGGCCAGTTGTTTCACCGTGACTTGCGTCATGCATTTCTCTCCTCAGGCCGCGCCTAATTACTCGAACCAATGGGCTCGGGCGGCCATGATCAACTTGCCGGCACGATCATCGTCAATGCCGTCGATGTCGAGCAGGTCGTCAATAGACTGCTCGGCCAGGTCTTCGCGGGTAATTACGCCGCGCACCGCCAGTTCCATCGCCAAATCCTTGTCCATACCCTCAAGCGAGAGCAGGTCTTCGGCCGGATGGGCGTCTGCCAGCTTTTCCTCAGTAGCGATGGCTTTAGTCAACAGTCGATCCTTGGCCCGAGCGCGAAGCTCGTTGACGGTATCTTCGTCAAAGCCATCGATGTTGAGCATTTCCTCCACCGGTACGTAGGCAATCTCTTCCAGGCTGGTAAAGCCTTCATCAACCAGTACCTGCGCCAGGTCTTCATCAACTTCCAGCTCTTCGATGAAGTTGCGCAGGATATCGCCGGTTTCTGCTTGCTGTTTAGCCTGGATGTCCGATTCGGTCATCACGTTCAGGGTCCAGCCGGTCAACTGGCTGGCCAAACGTACGTTCTGACCGCCGCGACCAATCGCCTGGGCCAGATTGTCTGCGCCAACGGCGATGTCCATTGCATGGGCATCTTCGTCGACGATAATTGCCGCCACTTCAGCTGGCGACATTGCGTTGATCACGAACTGCGCCGGGTTGTCATCCCAAAGGACGATATCCACTCGCTCTCCGCCCAATTCGCCGGACACTGCCTGGACACGCGAACCGCGCATACCGATGCAGGCACCTTGCGGATCGATGCGTTTGTCTTTGGAGCGAACGGCTATTTTAGCGCGTGATCCAGGATCGCGGGAGGCCGCCATCACTTCAATCAAGCCTTCGGAGATTTCTGGCACTTCAATGCGGAACAACTCGATCAGCATCTCTGGCGCGGTACGCGACAGGATCAGCTGAGGGCCGCGGTTTTCAGTGCGGATTTCCTTGAGCAATGCGCGAAGGCGTACGCCAACACGGAAAGTCTCACGCGAAATGATGTCTTCGCGGGCCAGCAACGCTTCAGCGTTGTTACCCAGGTCAACGATCACATTGTCGCGGGTCACCTTTTTAACGGTGCCGGAAATGATTTCGCCCAGACGCTCACGATAGGCATCGACTACTTGAGCACGCTCGGCTTCGCGAACTTTTTGCACAATGACCTGTTTGGCCGTTTGTGCAGCAATCCGACCGAATTCGATAGAATCGATTTTCTCTTCGATAATATCGCCGGCTTTCGCGCCTGGCTGTTTCGCCTGGGCCTGGTCTACAGCCAACTCGTATGCTGGATCATCCAGATCTTCGTCTTCGACCACAGTCCAGCGACGGAAAGTCTCGTAGTTACCGGTGTGGCGATTGATTTCCACACGCAGTTCGACTTCGTCTTCAAAACGCTTTTTGGTCGCGGTGGCCAGAGCCAGCTCCAGCGCTTCAAAAATAACGTTTGCCGGTACGCCCTTTTCATTGGACACCGACTCAACAACCAGCAGTACTTCTTTGCTCATCGTACGCCTCGCCTTTCGCAAGCCATTGGATCCGCGGGATCCGCGTCTCAGTCAAAACTGGGAATAATGTTGGCCTTGTCGATCATATCGATCGGCAACAGGAATTCATGGTCTTCAACCTGCACCACAATGTCCTGCTCCTCTACGCCGCGCAGAAGGCCCTGAAAGTTGCGTCGCCCTTCGAACGGGGAACGCAGCTTGATCTTCACTTGCTCACCGACAAACTGGGCGAACTGTTCAAGTGTGAACAGTGGGCGCTCCATGCCAGGAGAAGAGACTTCAAGCGTGTACTCGACAGCGATAGGATCTTCGACATCCAGAACACCGCTGATCTGACGACTGACAATTGCGCAGTCATCTACCAGTACGCCGCCTTCCTTGTCGATATACACACGCAACATTGAATGGCGGCCTTGAGCCGAAAATTCAATACCCCAGCATTCATAGCCAAGGGCCACGACCACCGGGGCCAACAAGTCCTGCAACTGTTCTAGCTTGCTCGACACCTGAACCCCCTAGTGCATGTTTGTGCATGCTGTGCAAAATGAAAAAATGGGCGAAGCGCCCATCTCTGAAACGTCGTTGAATACCGACGCTATAAAGTGTCCAGTTAACAAAAAGCCCCTAAGAAGGGGCTCCGCTAAAACTGGTTGCGGGAGCCGGATTTGAACCGACGACCTTCGGGTTATGAGCCCGACGAGCTACCAGACTGCTCCATCCCGCGACAAAGCTGGAGCGGAAGTATACGGTTGATCCTTTTCAGGGTCAATCCAACCTTCCACATACAAGAAAGCCCGCTACTGCGGGCATTCTTGATAATTGGTACCGAGAAGGGGACTCGAACCCCTACACCCTATGGGCACAACCACCTCAAGGTTGCGTGTCTACCAATTCCACCACCTCGGCAATACAACGTTTACATCATGAAACCCGTTTTACTTTTGCTCTTGAGCTGGAGGTACGTCAGTCGCAGGGCTTGCCGACTTTTGCTCTTGAAGCACCGGAACATCATCTGAAGCCGGCTTTTGCACTGGAACTTCCAACACCGCTGGATTTGGCAAACCTACTTGAGTCAGCTGTTCAGCTTTCTCTTTAGCAAAGTAACCTAACCCTAAGCTGGTTATGAAAAAACCTGCGGCAAGTATAGCAGTAAACTTACTAAGAAAGGTAGAGGAACCTTGGCTTCCGAACACAGTATTTGATGCACCTGCGCCGAAAGATGCTCCAGCATCCGCTCCCTTGCCCTGTTGCAGCAAAACCAGGGCAATTACACCCAATGCTGTCAGCAGATGAAACACAGTTACGACGTTATCCAGCATTTTCAGTTTCCTGCGGCACGAATGATCGCACCGAACTCATCTGCATTCAGGGAAGCCCCGCCAATGAGTCCCCCATCGATATCCGGCATGCTGAACAGTTCGACCGCATTGGCCGCCTTCACGCTGCCGCCGTATAGAAGCCGCACACCTTGTGCCACTTCAGAATTCTTTTGCGCCAGCTGTGCGCGAATGGCCGCATGCACATCTTGCGCTTGCTGCGGTGATGCGGTCAGCCCGGTGCCAATGGCCCAGACCGGCTCGTATGCAATCACAGCATTTACAAAAGCATCAATGCCAAACTCGTCAATCACGGCATTCAACTGACGCTCTACCACTTCAAGCGTTTGCCCCGCTTCGCGCTGCTCCAGGGTTTCCCCTATGCACAGCACTGGCGTCAAGCCAGAGGCTTGGGCCGCTGCAAACTTGCGATTGAGTGTCTCATCCTGCTCACCCAGAATCAGGCGACGCTCAGAGTGACCCACAAGCACCAGCTTGCAACCTGCGTCTGCCAACTGGCTAGATGAAATCTCGCCAGTCAGAGCGCCCTGCCCCGACTCCACTGCTGCATCCTGAGCACCGACCGAAATCGGTGCGCCTTGCAAGCCATTGATAACACGATCAATAAACAGCTGAGGCGGGAATACTGCAACATCAACATCGTTTGGCAAGACCAGACCACGCAGACCGTCGATCAGCTCAGCGACGCTGGCGCGGGTACCGTGCATCTTCCAGTTACCAGCTACCATAGTGCGACGCATGCTTTACCTCGTCGGTCAAAGTGGGCGCAGATGTTACCCAACCACATCCGCTCTGGCAAGCCGAATTCAGGCACAAACTTCACTTACCAGTTTTGCCAGCTCTTCGGCGTAGCCGCGAACCATGTTTTCGTCATCGCCTTCGACCATTACGCGCACCAAAGGCTCTGTGCCCGACTTGCGCAGCAGCACGCGACCACGACCGTTCATGGCCTCGGTCACACGGGCACAGGCCTCTTTAACAGCCGGATGCTCAACAGGGTTAACGCCGCCCGCAAAACGAACATTCAGCAACACTTGCGGGCACTTGCGCAGCGCTTGACGCGACTGAGCCAGGCTTTCATCACGGCGGCGCAAGGACAGCAATACCTGCAGCGCAGCGATGATCGCGTCGCCGGTTGTGGTGTGCTGGAAGCAGACGATATGACCGGAGTTTTCGCCACCCACCAGCCAGTCACGCTCTTGCAGGGCCGCAATAACGTAACGGTCACCGACATTGGCGCGCACAAACGGAATACCCAGATCAGCCAACGCCAGCTCAAGGCCCAGGTTGCTCATCAGCGTACCGACAACACCACCCTGCAATTTATTACGCTCGTGCAAGTCACGGGCAATGATAAACAGCAGCTCATCGCCATCAACCACGGCACCGGTGTGGTCAACCATCAACACCCGGTCACCGTCGCCATCGAAGGCAATACCCAGGTCCGCACCTTCAGCCACCACGGCGGCCTGCAACTGCCCCATATGGGTCGAACCGCAGTTTTCGTTGATGTTCAGGCCATCAGGCTGAGCCGACAGCACCACGACTTGAGCACCCAGCTCTTTGAAAACACTTGGCGCAACCTTGTAGGTAGCACCGTGGGCGCAGTCGAGAACAATCTTCATACCGCTGAATTTGGTGCTGCTTGGCACGCTGCTTTTGCAGAATTCGATATAGCGGCCCGGCGCGTCATTGATACGCGACACCTTGCCCAGCTTGTCGGAATCAACAACCGTCATCGGTGCATCAAGCAGCTCTTCGATCATCAGCTCAACATCGTCAGGCAGCTTGGTGCCGTCGCCGGAAAAGAACTTGATGCCGTTATCATCATGAGGATTGTGCGAAGCACTGATCACGATGCCCGCTTCCGCATGGAAGGTACGTGTCAGGTAGGCAATGGCTGGCGTAGGCATAGGCCCCAGCAACAGCACATCAGCCCCGGCAGCGGACAAACCGGCCTCCAGAGCAGACTCGAACATGTAACCCGAAATACGGGTGTCCTTACCTACCAGAATCCGGCAAGCGCCCTTGCTGCGAAACGCCATGCCCGCTGCCCAGCCCAACTTGAGCATAAAGTCAGGGGTAATCGGATAAACGCCGACCCGACCACGAATACCGTCGGTGCCAAAATACTTCTTTGTCATAAGTGCTCCATCATTCTTAGTCGGCGGAATCTACCGCTGCGATCATCCGTACCACATCAACTGTTTCGGCAACATCATGGACGCGTAAAATGCGCGCCCCCTTGGTCATCGCCAAAGCTGCTAGCGCAAGACTGCCATACAGTCGCTCTGCAACAGGCCGGTTCAATGTTTGCCCGACCATGCTTTTACGTGACACGCCCACCAGCAACGGTCGACCCAACGCATGCAGGGCCTCCATATGCTTGAACAGGCTCAAGTTGTGCTGCAATGTTTTTGCAAAGCCAAAGCCCGGGTCCAGCACGATGCGCTCAGGCCCGATACCGGCAGCCGCACACCGGGCCATGCCATCAACGAGAAACGCCGACACCTCGCCCACGAGATCGTCGTAGTGCGGGTTGTCCTGCATGTCGCCCGGCTCACCGAGCATATGCATCAGGCATACCGGCAAACCTGTGGCCGCAGCCGCCTGCAAGGCACCTTCACGGCGCAGCGAGCGCACATCATTGATCAGCCCTGCTCCCAGGCGCGCAACCTCGGTCATGACGATTGGCGCGGATGTATCGACCGAAATAATCACATCCAGTTCCCGGGCTATTCGCTCGACAACAGGCGCAACCCGGTCGAGCTCTTCCTGTGGAGAAACCACAGGAGCTCCGGGGCGCGTTGACTCACCGCCAACATCAATAAGGGTTGCACCGGCCAGAACCATCGCCTCTGCATGGCGCAGAGCCGCATCCAGGGCAGCAAAGCGGCCGCCATCGGAAAAGGAGTCAGGGGTGACATTGAGAATGCCCATAACATGCGTATGGGCCAAATCAAGAACCCGGTTGCCGCAAGGCAACCGGGTTGAGGACTGAACAGAAGTCATTTCAAGCCTTATTGATCAGCAGCAGGGCCGCCGATAGGTGTTTCCGGGCGCTCGGTTTTATCCAGCGTAGGGGCAGTCGGGGTACCCGAATTGCCGTCTTCCCAGTCACGCGGCTCGCGTGGCGGACGACCCGCCATGATGTCGTCGATCTGATCGGCATCGATCGTCTCGTACTTCATCAACGCGTCAGCCATTGCATCCAGCTTGTCGCGATTTTCGGTGAGGATCTGCTTGGCCGTGTTGTAGCACTGGTCAATGATGCTGCGCACTTCGGAGTCGATCAACTTGGCTGTCTCACCCGATACGCTTGCAGACTGACCACCGCCACGACCCAGATAAGACTCTTCGTCTTCGGCATACATCAGCGGACCAAGCTTCTCGGACAAGCCCCACTTGGTCACCATGTTGCGGGCAATCTGGCTCGCACGCATGATGTCGTTGGACGCGCCGGTGGTTACACCGTCAAAGCCCAGGGTCATCTCTTCAGCGATACGGCCGCCATACAGCGAGCAGATCTGGCTGATCAGCGCACGCTTGGACAGGCTGTAACGATCTTCTTCCGGCAGGAACATGGTCACGCCCAGGGCGCGGCCGCGAGGAATGATCGACACCTTGTAGACCGGATCATGCTCAGGCACTACACGACCAACGATAGCGTGACCCGCTTCGTGGTAAGCCGTGTTGCGCTTTTCCTTGTCCGACATGACCATCGATTTGCGCTCGGCGCCCATCATGATCTTGTCTTTGGCCAGCTCGAATTCTTTCATTTCAACAACACGCTTGCCGGTGCGCGCTGCGAACAGGGAAGCTTCGTTGACCAGGTTGGCCAGGTCGGCACCCGAGAAGCCCGGCGTACCACGTGCAATCACGCCCGGCTGGACGTCGTCGCCCATCGGCACTTTACGCATGTGCACCTTGAGGATCTGCTCGCGGCCACGAATGTCCGGCAAGCCAACCACAACCTGACGGTCAAAACGGCCCGGACGCAACAGCGCAGGGTCCAGTACGTCAGGACGGTTGGTGGCGGCAATCACAATGATGCCGTCGTTCATCTCAAAGCCGTCCATCTCAACCAGCAACTGGTTAAGGGTCTGCTCACGCTCGTCATGACCGCCGCCCATACCGTTACCACGGTGACGGCCGACGGCATCGATCTCATCGATAAAGATGATGCAAGGAGCGTGTTTCTTGGCTTGCTCAAACATGTCACGAACACGGCTTGCGCCGACGCCAACGAACATCTCAACGAAGTCGGAACCGGAAATCGTGAAGAACGGCACCTTGGCTTCGCCCGCAATCGCCTTGGCGATCAGGGTTTTACCGGTACCTGGCGGGCCAACCATCAGCACGCCGCGAGGAATACGACCACCCAGGCGCTGGAACTTGCCCGGATCACGCAGGAACTCAACCAGCTCGCCCACTTCTTCCTTGGCTTCGTCACAACCTGCCACGTCAGCCAGGGTCGTCTTGACCTGGTCTTCCGACAGCAGTCGTGCCTTGCTCTTGCCAAAGCTCATCGGCCCGCCTTTACCGCCGGCACCGCCCTGCATCTGGCGCATGAAGAACATGAAGACCGCAATAATCACCAGAATCGGGAAGCTCGCAACCAGCAACTGAGTCCAGATGCTTTGTTGCTCAGGCAATTTGCCTTCAACGGTCACATGGTTATCCACCAGGTCACCGATCAAACCGTTGTCCTGAATGGCCGGACGGATGGTTTTGAAGGTATCACCATCGCTGCGTTTGCCGGTAATCACGTAGCCATCCACGGCAACGCGTTCGACCTTGCCATCCTTAACTTGCTGGATGAAGTCGGAATAGTTGAGGGTTTGTGGCTCGTTTGGACTGGAGAAGTTGTTCATCACTGTCACCAGGACAGCCGCGATGATCAACCACAGGATCAGATTCTTTGCCATATCGTTCAATTAGCTACCCTCTGAAGCACAAGCCCCGCTACTGAAGCGTGCTTCGCATGATATTCACCGGCATAACTTACTACATTGCCTACAACCCTTGCAGGCTCCGTCTGTAACCCTTTGTGAAACTTTGCCTACACAATATTCGTTATGCCAGATCTGTAAAGCGATTCAAAAAAAACTATCGCTCCGGTCAAAGACGCTCATCACTGGCAGAACCTTCAACGCCGCGGAAGCCGCGCCCCAGCAAATACTGCTCGCGGGACCTGTCTCGCGACGAAGTCGGCTTGCGCATCTGTACCTTGTCGAACAGCTTGCGAATGTCTTTATGGTACTGATCGAAGCCTTCGCCCTGGAAAACCTTAATCAGGAAATCACCACCCGGACGTAGGACGCGACCGGCGAGATCCAGTGCCAATTCGCACAGAAACATCGCCCGAGGCATATCGACAGCTGCCAATCCACTCATATTGGGGGCCATATCTGAAATCACAAGGTCTACTTGCGTATTTCCGACGGCCTCGAGGATCTGTGCCAGCACGGCGTCCTCGGTAAAGTCACCCTTGATAAAGGTCACATCGGGGATGCTGTCCATATCCAGGATGTCGGAAGCAATCAAGCGCCCCTGACCACCGATCAGACGACTGGTCACCTGCGACCAGCCACCCGGGGCCGCACCCAGGTCAATTACGGTCATGCCAGGACGAATCAGGCGGTCGCGCTCTTGAATCTCCAGCAATTTGTAGCTGGCACGGGAGCGATACCCGTCTTTTTGCGCCATTTTGACGTACGGGTCGTTGAAATGTTCTTTCAGCCAGTTAAGGCTAGTCTTGGAACGGGCCACGGGCCACCTCAAAAATTTTAAACGGGTCGTGATTAACTGGGCGGTCTCGGACTCGCTCGGGTAAACTGGCCGCCGCTTTTTACAAGATCAGACACAGGGGTCAGATTATGCCGCTCACTCAAGAGCAGAAGAAACAGTACAAATCCATTGGCCACCATCTGAAACCAGTTTTGACTGTGGCTGACAATGGTTTGACTGAAGGTGTTTTAGCCGAACTCGAACGCGCATTGGGCGATCACGAGCTGATTAAAATCAAAGTCAACATCCTGGATCGCGAATCCCGCCTGGAGGCCATTGCAGAGCTGTGCAAGGCAGGCAAAGCGGAACTGGTACAGGTTATCGGCAAAATGGCGTTGCTGTACCGCAAGAACGTCAATGTAAACAAGCAACTGTCGAACATCCATCGCTTCAAGTGATGTAGACAAGGGTCAAGGGTGCGCCTGGCGCGCCCTGAAACTCTTCCAGGGCATTTAAACCCGAGAGTCATGCAAGAACTGCCCGCGCAACGCATCAGGCAGCCAGAGACGCCCAACGCACTACATCCCCGCCTGCTACCTGCCACTTGTACCGCTACGCTGCCAACCGCATTGCGGCCAGCACCGGCAAACAATTCTGTGTGCAACCACCACAGGCCGCCAACCCGGAACACCCGGGCCGACCGCCAAAAAAGTGCGCCCGCACACGGCGGGCGCTCTTTTTAGATGTGACTTACTTTGACAATTTCGTACTCAATGACGCCACTCGGCGTTTTCACCGCCACCACATCACCCTCTTCCTTGGCAATCAAGGCGCGGGCCAGCGGCGAACCGACGGAGATTTTTCCGAGTTTGAAGTCAGCCTCATCTTCACCCACGATCTGGTAGGTCACGCTTTCGTCAGTTTCAACGTTGGCGATCTCGACCGTGGTACCGAAAATCACCTTGCCGGTATGAGGAATCGTCGTTACATCGATGATCACCGCGTTCTGCATGCGGCCTTCGATGTCACGGATACGCGCCTCAACCATACCCTGCTGCTCGCGGGCAGCATGGTATTCGGCGTTTTCCTTGAGGTCGCCCAGCTCCCGCGCTGTACCGATATCCTGGCTCAGCTTGGGACGAACAACCTTGGTCAGGTGTGCGTGTTCTTCTTCCAGGGCTTTGGCGCCCTGGACCGTCATTGGGTACTTGATCATGCCTTCAATCCTGCGTGTAGATCCTGCAAGCGACGTACGGTTTTTTCAGGACCGAACTTGAGCGCTTCACAGATCGCTTCGCCAGCAGCAATGGTCGTGGTGCAGTAGATCTTGTGCTGCAGAGCGTTGCGGCGAATGGAGTAGGAGTCAGCAATCGACTGACGACCTTCGGTAGTGTTGATGATCAAGGTTACTTCGTCGTTCTTGATCATGTCGACAACGTGCGGACGACCTTCGGTCACCTTGTTCACACGGCGTACTTTCAAGCCAGCGGCTTCGATGAACTTGGCAGTACCGGCAGTCGAAACGATGTCAAAGCCCAGGTTGATCAGATCGCGAGCAACACCGGCCACCAGAGGCTTGTCGTCGTCACGCACGCTGATAAACGCAGTACCGCCAGTCGGCAACACTTCGCTTGCACCCATCTGGGCCTTGGCAAAGGCTTCGCCAAAGGTATCGCCCACGCCCATCACTTCACCGGTGGACTTCATCTCAGGGCCGAGAATCGGGTCAACGCCAGGGAATTTGGCGAACGGGAAGACCGCCTCTTTCACGCTGTAGAAGTTAGGAATGATTTCCTTGGTGAAGCCAATTTCCTTCAGGGTTTTACCGGCCATCACGCGAGCCGCGATCATTGCCAGGGAAACACCGATGCACTTGGATACGAAAGGAACGGTACGCGAAGCTCGCGGGTTCACTTCGATCACGTAGATATCTTCGCCTTGCAGGGCCAGTTGCACGTTCATCAGGCCAACAACGCCCAACTCCAGGGCCATTTTCTTGACCTGTTCGCGCATCTCGTCCTGGATATGCAGCGGCAGCGAGTACGGCGGCAGCGAGCACGCGGAGTCACCGGAGTGAACGCCCGCCTGTTCGATGTGCTGCATGATCGCGCCGATCACCACATCAGTACCGTCGCAGACAGCGTCCACGTCCATTTCAATGGCGCAGTTAAGGAAGTGATCCAGCAGCACCGGGCTGTCGTTGGACACTTTTACCGCGTCACGCAGGTAGCGCTTGAGCTCTTCTTCTTCGTAGACGATTTCCATCGCACGGCCGCCCAACACGTAGGAAGGACGAACAACCAGCGGGTAACCGATCTTGCCAGCGGCACGAATGGCTTCGTCTTCGCTGCGCACAGTGGCGTTAGGCGGCTGACGCAGGTTCAGGCGCTCGACCATCTGCTGGAAGCGCTCGCGGTCTTCGGCACGGTCGATGGCGTCAGGGCTGGTACCGATGATCGGCACGCCAGCTTCTTCCAGGGCACGAGCCAGTTTCAGCGGGGTTTGGCCGCCGTACTGGACGATCACGCCTTTTGGCTTCTCGACACGCACGATTTCCAGCACGTCTTCCAGGGTTACGGATTCGAAGTACAGACGATCCGAAGTGTCGTAGTCGGTGGAAACGGTTTCCGGGTTGCAGTTGACCATGATGGTCTCGTAACCGTCGGCACGCAGCGCCAGAGCGGCGTGAACGCAGCAATAGTCGAACTCGATACCTTGGCCGATACGGTTCGGGCCACCGCCCAGAATCATGATCTTGTCACGATCCGAAGGGTTGGCTTCGCACTCTTCCTCATAGGTGGAGTACATATAGGCGGTGTCGGTGGCGAACTCGGCCGCGCAGGTGTCAACGCGCTTGTAGACCGGGAACACTTCCAGCTTGTGACGGTGGCGACGCAGGTTCTTCTCGGTCACGCCCAGCAGCACGGCCAGACGCGCATCGGAGAAGCCCTTGCGCTTGAAGCGGTACATGGCGTCGCGATCGATCGACGACAGGGCCATGGTCTTGATTTTTTCTTCGTCCTTGATCAGATCTTCGATCTGCACCAGGAACCAAGGGTCAATCATGTTCATGCCGAAGATATCTTCAACGGTCATGCCGGCGCGGAACGCGTCAGCCACGTACCAGATACGCTCAGCGCCCGGCACGGTCAGCTCGCGTTTGAGCACGGCCATGCTTTCCGGGTTGCTCAGGTCCAGCTTTGGATCAAGACCGCTGACACCCACTTCCAGACCGCGAAGGGCTTTTTGCAGGGATTCCTGGAAAGTCCGACCAATGGCCATGACTTCACCCACCGACTTCATTTGAGTGGTCAGGCGCGCATCGGCTTTCGGGAATTTTTCGAAAGCAAAGCGCGGCAGCTTGGTCACAACGTAGTCGATGGACGGCTCGAAGGACGCAGGAGTAGCGCCGCCGGTGATTTCGTTTTGCAGTTCGTCCAGGGTGTAGCCGATCGCCAATTTGGCAGCGATACGGGCGATCGGGAAGCCGGTGGCTTTCGATGCCAGTGCCGACGAACGCGATACACGCGGGTTCATCTCGATCACGACCATGCGCCCGGTGTCCGGGCAGATGCCGAACTGAACGTTGGAACCGCCGGTTTCAACGCCGATCTCACGCAGTACCGCCAACGAGGCGTTACGCATGATCTGGTATTCCTTGTCCGTCAGGGTCTGTGCCGGAGCAACGGTGATCGAGTCACCGGTGTGCACACCCATCGGGTCGAAGTTTTCGATCGAGCAAACGATGATGCAGTTGTCCTTTTTGTCGCGGACAACCTCCATCTCGTACTCTTTCCAGCCGATCAGGGATTCGTCGATCAGCAGCTCTTTGGTCGGCGACAGGTCCAGACCACGGGTACAGATTTCTTCGAACTCTTCACGGTTATAAGCAATACCACCACCGGTGCCGCCCATGGTGAAGGACGGACGGATAATGCACGGGAAGCCCAGGCGTTCGAGGACCGCATTGGCCTCTTCCATGGTGTGAGCGATACCCGAACGCGGGCAGTCCAGACCGATGGACTTCATCGCCTTGTCGAAACGCGAGCGGTCTTCTGCCTTGTCGATGGTGTCAGCGTTAGCGCCGATCATCTCTACGCCGAACTTCTCCAGAACGCCTTCGCGCTCCAGATCCAGTGCGCAGTTCAGTGCAGTCTGGCCGCCCATGGTTGGCAACAGCGCGTCCGGACGCTCTTTCTCGATGATTTTGGCAACGGTCTGCCACTTGATCGGCTCGATGTAAGTCGCGTCGGCCATGTCCGGGTCGGTCATGATGGTGGCCGGATTGGAGTTCACCAGGATGACGCGGTAACCCTCTTCGCGCAGGGCTTTACAGGCCTGGGCGCCGGAGTAGTCGAATTCACAGGCCTGGCCGATAACAATCGGGCCAGCGCCGAGAATCAGGATGCTTTTTATGTCTGTACGTTTTGGCATGGGTTTGTCACTCAAATCCGCAGGTCAGTCGGCAAGCTGTCGATCAGGTTTCTGAAGCACCCCAGGGGCCACCGAAGCTCGGGGCCGCCACAGGGCGTTAACAGGAGGCTGATTAACGGCGCTTGGCCATCTCATTGATGAAGCGATCGAACAGCGGTGCAACGTCGTTCGGGCCCGGGCTTGCTTCAGGGTGACCCTGGAAGCTGAAAGCGCTCTTGTCGGTCAGTTCGATGCCTTGCAGCGTGCCGTCGAACAGCGACTTGTGGATGGCGCGCACATTGGCTGGCAAGGTTGCTTCATCTACCGCAAAACCGTGGTTCTGGCTGGTGATCATCACAACGCCGGTGTCCAGATCCTGAACCGGGTGGTTGGCACCGTGATGGCCATGACCCATTTTCACGGTCTTGGCGCCGGAGGCCAGAGCCAGCAGTTGGTGACCCAGGCAGATACCAAATACCGGAATCTCGGTGTTCAGCACTTCCTTGATCGCAGTGATCGCGTAGTCGCATGGCTCAGGGTCACCCGGGCCGTTGGACAGGAACACGCCATCCGGATTGAGCGCCAGTACGTCACTGGCTGGAGTCTGAGCCGGCACCACGGTCACGCGGCAACCGCGCTCAACCAGCATGCGCAGGATGTTCCACTTTACGCCGTAGTCGTAGGCAACGACGTGGTAAGGCAGTTCGCTGGCTTCGATGGTCGGGTGACTGTCGGTCGCCAGGTTCCAGACGCTGGAACGCCACTCGTAGGCTTTTTCGGTGCTGACGACTTTCGCCAGATCCATGCCTTTCAGGCCAGGGAAGCCGCGTGCCGCTGCAATGGCAGCTTCTTCGGAAATATTGTCACCGGCCATGATGCAGCCGTTCTGCGCGCCTTTTTCACGCAGGATGCGCGTCAGGCGGCGGGTGTCGATACCGGCGATAGCCACAACATTGTTGGCTTTCAGGTAGTCGGCAAGTGACATGGTGTTGCGCCAGTTGCTGGCAACCAGCGGCAGATCACGAATTACCAGACCTGCGGACCAGACACGATCAGACTCGGCGTCTTCCGGGGTAGTACCGGTATTGCCAACATGCGGGTAAGTCAGGGTCACGATTTGCTGAGCGTAGGAAGGATCCGTCAGGATCTCCTGGTAGCCAGTCATTGCGGTGTTAAACACCACCTCACCAACGGTTTGACCGTCGGCCCCAATGGCTTCGCCGCGAAAAATGCTGCCATCAGCGAGGGCGAGTATGGCTTGCTTAGTCAAGAAGACCTCCCGTAAATAAAGCCTGAAAGGGCGATCGCAGGTTGTAAAAAAGCGGAGTGACGTATGGACACGTCACCCCGCTTCTTCATCGAATTATCTGCGCGCTTTTAGTGGACACACTAAAGCTGTAGCTTACAGAAAAAGGCTTTTTTGGTCTACCGCTAAAGAGTCTAAAAGACAGGGGAATGCGACAGAACATCGCTTAGCGGTTAAAAATCGGGCTACTGGCGCGCCAACAGCCCGATTTTACAGAGGTTACTCAGCGCAGGTCGAGCACATCCTGCATGTCATACAGGCCTGGCTCACGCCCTTGCAGCCACAAGGCTGCACGAACGGCGCCCTTGGCAAAGGTCATACGGCTGGAAGCCTTGTGGGTGATTTCCAGGCGTTCGCCTTCAGTGGCGAACAGCACCGTATGATCACCCACCACATCACCGCCGCGCACCGTGGCAAAACCGATGGTTTCACGCTCACGGGCACCGGTATGGCCTTCACGACCATAGACCGCGACCTTTTGCAGATCACGACCCAAGGCATCGGCAATCACTTCACCCATGCGCATCGCCGTACCCGAAGGTGCATCGACCTTATGCCGGTGATGAGCTTCGATGATTTCGATATCGGCATCTTCACCCATCACCCGCGCTGCCATATCCAGCAGCTTGAACGACAGGTTGACGCCGACACTGAAGTTGGAAGCAAAGACAATCGCAATATCCTGGCCAGCTTCGACCAGCAACTGCTTTTGCTCGGCATTCAACCCCGTGGTGCCGATCACCATGGCCTTGCCCAACTTGCGACACACCGCCAGATTGGCGAGCATCACGTCAGGCAGGGTGAAGTCGATCAGCACGTCGAAATCAGCCGCGACCGCTTGCAGGTTTTCCGACAACGGCACACCGATGCGCCCGATAGAAGCAAGCTCACCGGCATCCGCCCCCGCCAGGGAGCTGCCCGGGCGCACGATGGCCGCCGTCAGCCCGCACACGGGTGAGCGCTGCTGCACCGCATCGATCAAGGTCTTGCCCATGCGCCCGGCAGCGCCCATCACAGCTATACGTCGCATTTACCGCTCCTTACAGGTCGCCGAAAAAACGCTTCACGCCTTCGAACCAACCAGTGGCGTTTGGCGAGTGGCTGCTATCGCCTTCCAGCGAGGTGCGGAACTCTTCCATCAGCTCACGCTGACGACGGCTCAGCTTGACCGGAGTTTCAACCACGACGCGGCACATCAGGTCGCCCGCACCGCCGCCCCGCACCGGAGCCACACCCTTGCCACGCAAACGGAACTGCTTGCCGGTCTGGGTGCCTTCAGGGATTTTCAATTTGACCCGGCCGTCCAGGGTCGGCACTTCAAGCTCGGCGCCCAACGCAGCGTCAGCCACGCTGATTGGCACTTCGCAAAACAGGTGCTTGCCGTCGCGCTGGAAAATCGCGTGCTCACGCACATCGATCACCACATACAGGTCGCCAGTCGGCCCACCCTGTACGCCTGCCTCGCCTTCGCCCGACAGACGAATGCGGTCACCGGTATCAACACCGGCTGGCACTTTCACGGAAAGGGTTTTGTATTCTTCTACGCGACCTTCGCCACGACAGCTGTCGCACGGATCAGAAATGACCTTGCCTTGACCATGGCAACGGGGGCAAGTCTGCTGCACCGCGAAGAAGCCCTGCTGCATGCGCACCTGGCCAATACCGCCACAGGTGGTACAGGTCACAGGCGAAGAACCCTTCTTGGCGCCCGAACCGTCACACGGTTTGCAATTGACCAGCGTCGGAACGCGGATATTGACCGTAGTACCGCGTACGGCCTCTTCCAGATCCAGCTCCAGCGTATAGCGCAAGTCGCTACCACGCTGCGCGCCGCCCCGGGAGCCGCCACGACCACCGCCAAAGAAATCGCTGAACACATCACCGAAAATATCGGAGAAGTTCTGACCGCCGAAACCGGCACCGCCACCACCCATTTGCGGATCAACACCGGCATGGCCGTATTGATCGTAGGCAGCACGCTTGCTGGAGTCCGACAGAACCTCGTAAGCCTCGTTGGCCTCTTTGAACAGTTCTTCCGAAGCCTTGTCATCCGGATTACGGTCCGGGTGATGCTTCATCGCCAGGCGGCGATAAGCCTTTTTCAGCTCTATCTCGGTCGAGGTGCGTTCAACACCCAAAATTTCGTAATAGTCGCGCTTTGCCATAATTCTTTGCACTCTCAAGGACGTTCGACAAAACCCTCCCGAGCCTCGCCAAACCCGCCAAGCCCGAAAAGGATCAGACCCGACTCACGTCTTTTTCAACGATATAGGTTTGTGTTTAACAGCCAATGCACTGGCCGACAGGAGCGGTTATCTCTGGCCGGAAAACAGGAAAAATCCTGGCCAAACCGCCAGCATTCGACTTTGTCGCATGCTGTAAAAATTCTGGTACTCCAGACACGCCAACGCGGGAGCAAGCTCCCGCGCGGCGACATCCTACCAGTCACCGCTCAAGAGCGGTCAACCGGGCGACAAACAAGCAAATTACTTGTTGTCTTTTACTTCTTCGAACTCAGCGTCGACAACGTCGTCCGCTTTTTCAGCCGAATCAGCTGGCTTGGCCGCTGCGTCTGCCGGGTTCGCCTGCTCGGCGTACATTTTCTGTGCAACCGGAGCAGATACCTTGGACAGCTCTTCAACCTTGGCTTCGATAGCCGCCTTGTCGTCGCCTTTAACAGCGGCTTCAAGTGCAACTACGGCAGCTTCGATTGCAGCTTTCTCTTCCTCGGTTACTTTGTCGCCAGCATCGACGATCATTTTGCGAGTCGAGTGAACCAGTGCGTCGCCCTGGTTACGTGCAGCTGCCAGCTCTTCGAACTTGCGGTCTTCCTCAGCGTTGATCTCGGCATCGCGAACCATCTGTGCGATTTCTTCCTCGGACAGACCCGAGTTAGCCTTGATCACGATCGACTGAGACTTGCCAGTCGCCTTGTCTTTAGCACTTACGTGCAGGATGCCGTTGGCATCGATGTCGAAGGTCACTTCGATCTGAGGCACACCACGTGGAGCAGGTGGAATGTCAGCCAGGTCGAACTTGCCCAACGACTTGTTCTGTGCGGCTTGCTTGCGCTCGCCCTGCAGAACGTGAATGGTCACAGCGCCCTGGTTATCGTCAGCAGTCGAGAACACTTGCGATTTCTTGGTAGGAATCGTGGTGTTTTTCTCGATCAGGGCAGTCATTACGCCGCCCATGGTTTCGATACCCAAAGTCAGCGGGCTCACGTCCAGCAACAGAACGTCTTTAACATCACCGGCCAATACTGCGCCCTGGATAGCAGCACCCATTGCAACAGCTTCGTCCGGGTTCACGTCTTTACGTGCTTCCTTGCCGAAGAACTCGGTTACCAGCTTCTGTACCAGCGGCATACGAGTCTGACCACCGACCAGGATCACGTCGTTGATCGCGCCAACGTCGATACCGGCATCTTTCAGAGCAATGCGGCAAGGCTCGATGGTGCGCTGAACCAGATCTTCAACCAGCGATTCCAGCTTGGCGCGGGAAATCTTCACGTTCAAGTGCTTAGGACCGGTGGCATCTGCAGTGATGTAAGGCAGATTCACGTCAGTCGACTGGCTCGAAGACAGTTCGATCTTGGCTTTTTCCGCAGCTTCTTTCAGACGCTGCATCGCCAGCGGGTCACCTTTAAGGTTCATGCCGCTTTCTTTCTTGAACTCGTCAACCAGGTAGTCGATCAGACGGATATCAAAGTCTTCACCACCCAGGAACGTGTCACCGTTGGTTGCCAGCACTTCAAACTGGTGCTCGCCGTCAACTTCGGCAATTTCAATTACCGACACGTCGAAAGTACCGCCACCCAGGTCATAAACGATGACAGTGTGGTCGCCTTTCGCTTTATCCATACCGTAAGCCAGAGCAGCTGCGGTTGGTTCGTTGATGATGCGTTTTACGTCCAGACCTGCGATACGGCCGGCGTCTTTGGTCGCCTGACGCTGGCTGTCGTTGAAGTAGGCCGGAACGGTGATAACCGCTTCAGTCACTGGCTCGCCGAGGTAGTCTTCGGCGGTTTTCTTCATTTTCTTCAGAATTTCAGCCGAGATCTGTGGCGGAGCCATTTTCTGGCCGTTCACTTCAACCCAAGCGTCGCCATTGTCAGCCTTGGCGATCTTGTACGGCACCATCTGAATGTCTTTCTGTACAACTTCTTCGTCAAAACGACGACCGATCAGACGCTTCACCGCGTACAGGGTGTTATGCGGATTGGTCACGGCCTGACGCTTGGCCGACTGGCCAACCAGAATTTCGCCATCATTGGCGTACGCAACGATCGACGGCGTGGTACGCGCGCCTTCTGCGTTTTCGATAACTTTAGCTTTACCGTTTTCCAGAACCGACACACACGAGTTGGTGGTCCCGAGGTCAATACCGATAATTCTGCCCATGTTCACTCTCCCTAATCTTGGATTTTGATGCCGCAGCAGTAATGACCAACTGCGGCACTGCTTAACGCTTGACTTCTAAATGGGGGCCTTGCGGCCGATTTCAAGCCTGTTCGTCAATCGATGGCGAAACCGGCGCTGGCGCCTTGCTGACTACGACCATAGCCGGGCGCAGCAAGCGACCATTGAGCTGATAGCCCTTTTGAAACACCTTGAGCACACTGTTTGGCTCAACCTCTGCGCTTTCCTGCATTGCCATCGCTTGATGATGCTCGGCATTGAAGGGTTCGCCGTGCGGATCGATCGCTTCCAGCTGATAACGCTTCAGGGTGTCCTGGAACATTTTCAGGGTCAGTTCGATCCCTTCACGCATCGGGCGAATGTTTTCGTCGTCAGCACTGGACAGTTCAAGACCGCGCTCCAGGCTGTCGATCACCGGCAACAGGTCGCCGGCGAACTTTTCCAGCGCAAACTTGTGCGCCTTCTCAACATCCAGCTCGGCGCGACGGCGAACATTCTGCAGATCGGCAGCTACGCGCAGAGCCTGATCATTAGCGGCTGCCAGCTGCTCTTCAAGCACCTGCACGCGGGTTGCCAGATCTTCGCCAGCTACTTCGGCTTCCTGGTTCTGCGTATCCATAGTCTGTTCGTCTGCCATAGATTTCTCCTTTCAAACTTCGTCCGCGAGCTCGACTCGCGCTTGTGCCAAGGTATATGGGGTCGCAATTCTCAGGTTCAAGAGCGAAAAAACCAGAAAAGAGATGTTCGGGCAGCCTCGCCCTCCCCTCCAAAAATCAGAAACGAGCTAAAGAACCGAAAAAAACAAGCAAATCGAACTAAGCACAGCCATTGTCAGCACGAAACAAAACACTGTATAAATAACCAGACATTACGTTTTGGAGCAGCTACCATGCTGGTGCACCTGTCCGTACACAACTACGCCATCGTTGAACACCTCGATCTGGAACTGGATCGCGGGATGAGTGTAATCACTGGTGAGACCGGTGCCGGCAAATCGATCATGCTCGATGCCCTCGGCCTGACCCTGGGTGATCGCGCCGACAGTGGCGTGGTGCGCCCGGGGGCCGACAAGGCCGATATCCTGGCCACGTTCGACCTGCAGGACATCCCCGAGGCCCGGGCCTGGCTTGCCGAGCGCGACCTTGAAGGCGACGGCCCGTGCATCCTGCGCCGGGTCATCACTGCCGAAGGCCGCTCGCGCAGCTATATCAATGGCACGCCCTGCCCCCAGGGTGACCTGAAAGCCCTGGGCGAGCTGCTGATTGATATCCACAGCCAGCATGAACACCAGTCGCTGCTCAAACCCGAGACCCACCGTCGCCTGCTCGACGAGTTTGCCGGTGCCACCGACCTGGCCCGTCAGGTGCAGCTTGCGGCGCAACGCTGGCGCCAGACCAAACAAGAGCTGGAGCACCTGTCCAACTCCGGGGACGAGCAACGCGCGCGTCATCAGTTGCTGAGCTACCAGCTCGAAGAACTGGAAACCCTCTCGCTGGGCGAAAATGAGCTGGAAGAGCTGGAGCAGGAGCATAAGAACCTGACCAACGCCGAAACCCTGCTGACCATTTGCCGCCAAGTCGTTGAACAGTGCAGCGAAAGCGACTCCGGTAACGTCCTCAATGCGCTGACAGTCAGCCTCAATCGCCTGTCGAGCATCAATAACAACTCCGGCTCGTTGAGCGAAGCAACTGACCTGCTGGCCAGCGCACAAATTCAGGTCGAAGAAGCCGTGGGCGAACTCAATCGTTTCCTCGACCACTTTGACGCCGACCCGGGCCGCTTGCAGTACCTCGAAGAACGGCTCGACACCATCTATACCCTGGCGCGCAAACATCGGGTTCAACCCACCGAAGTGGCCGCGCTGCATCAAAAGCTGCTGGATGAACTCGAAACCCTCAATGCCAATGACGAAAACATCGAACGCCTGGCCAATGAGCTGACCTCCTTTGCTCGCCACTATCAAGACTGTGCACGCGAACTCAGCAACCTGCGCAGCCTGGCCGCGACACGCCTGAGCAGTGCAGTAGAAGAAGAGATTCAGCGCCTGGGCATGCCCGGTGGCCGCTTTGTGATCGAACTGCGCCCACAGGCCAGCAGCGACCCGGCGCCCTTCGGCCTGGAGCAGGTCGAACTGCTGGTCAGCGCCAACCCCGGCCAACCACTCAAGGCCCTGGCCAAGGTGGCCTCCGGCGGTGAACTGTCACGTATCAGCCTGGCCATCCAGGTCATCACCGCACAGACCTCCCGCGTACCGACCCTGGTCTTCGACGAAGTGGACGTGGGCATTGGCGGGCCGACCGCCGAGATCGTGGGGCAACTGTTGCGCCGCCTGGGCGAGCGCGGCCAGGTACTGACGGTCACTCACTTGCCGCAAGTGGCTGCGCAATGCCATCAACACCTTTTTGTACACAAGGTTCGCGAAAGCGACACCACACGCACTGCCGTGGCCAAATTGAGCAAAAAAGAGCGCGTCGAAGAGGTGGCCCGCATGCTCGGTGGCATCGATCTGACCAAGGAATCCCTGGCCCACGCGAAAAAAATGGTGGTTACTGCAAAAAATCTTGCCGCTTAACGACGAACGGTCATGAAATAACCGATAGCAGAAAGCACGAAGGCGGCCCTTGGGCCGCCTTCGATCGTTTCGCGAACCGTAATTCGCGTGACATGCTTATTTTACTTTCTTGCGCACGTACAGCACCAAGTTGTGATCCACCAACTCAACACCGTGCTTGGCTGCAATGGCGTGTTGCAGTTTTTCGATGTCTTCGTCGAAAAACTCGATCACTTCACCGCTGTCCACGTTAACCATATGGTCGTGGTGGCCGCCATCGGCATCAGCCAATTCAAAGACCGCATGACCGCCATCGAAATTATGGCGAATCACCAGCCCTGCTGACTCAAACTGGGTCAGAACACGGTAAACCGTGGCCAGACCGACGTCCTCGCCTGCTTGCATAAGTGCCTTGTAAACATCCTCGGCGCTCATGTGACGCTGCTCTGCAGAGTCAAGCATCTGTAGAATTTTGACTCGTGGCAGAGTCACCTTAAGTCCGGCCTTACGTAGTTCGCTATTTTCAACCATGGTTAGCTTTCTCGCGGAAGCCGCTTCGCAGCTTCTCTTAATACGGGTATGATCGGCGTTTACGTTGTCCCAGCCAAGATAGTGGAAGTCGCCCACCGATGCAAAACACCAAGCTCTTGCTAACCAGTTTCACCTTTGTGGGACTGCTCGCACTCGCCGGTTGTTCATTCCCCGGGGTTTACAAAATCGACATCCAACAGGGCAATGTCGTCACGCAGGACATGATAAACCAGTTACGCCCGGGAATGACCCGTCGGCAAGTGCGGTTTATTATGGGCAACGCCCTGCTGACTGATACATTCCACCCTGATCGCTGGGATTATCTGTATAGCCTGCAGCCCGGCGGCGGTGAACGCCAACAGGAACGCGTGAGCGTGTTCTTCAACCAGAACGACCAGCTCGTGAGCCTGTCAGGTGACTTCAAGCCTGGCGTAAGCCGCGACGAAGCCATTCTCGGCAAAACCGGCGGCACAAACGTGACCGAACCGGCTACTGAAGCTCCAGCCGAGAAGAGCGAAGTTCCAGCCAAGCCTGGTTCATTGCTTGATCAGATCCAGAAGGACGTTGACGGTGTTGAAACCGTACCGGTTCCGACTCCAGAACCTCTGGATACCACCGAACAATAAGCGTTCGGCACAAAAAGCCCGGCATGCCGGGCTTTTTGTTGTCTGCAATAAAACTGTCAGAGCTGGCTCAGGCGCTTGGCCTCGGCCGCTTTGGCCGCACGCTGACGGCGGATCTCCTTGGGGTCGGCCAGCAGCGGCCGATAGATCTCGATGCGATCCCCCGCCTCAAGCACCCGGGTTTCAGGCTCGGCGACCTGCTTGCCGAAAATGCCCACCGGGCAGTTCGCCAGATCAACCTCGGGAAACTCACGACCAATACCGGACGCCAGCACCGCTGCCCGTACCGTAGTGCCCTGGGGCACGGCCACGGTCAGCAGACGCTGACGATCGACCGCAGCGTAAACCACCTCTACCTCAATCACCGGCTCAGCCATACAGCTGTTTGGCGCGCTGGCAGAAAGCATCCACCAAGGTATTGGCCGCCTGATTGAACAGAGGCCCCAAGGTCGCTTTAACGATGGCTCCGGCGTAATCAAAGGTCATGTCCAGGCTGATCTTGCAGGCCTTCTCACCCAGCGGCTTGAACACCCACACCCCGTGCAGCTTGGTAAACGGGCCTTCTTCAAGGTTCATCTCAATGGACTGCCCCGGCACCAGAGTATTACGCGTTACGAAGTGCTGGCTCAGGCCGCCCTTGGCTACGCCCAGACTGGCGCGCATCAGCACCTCGGTGCTTTCCAGGATTTCGGCAGACGAGCACCACGGCAGAAACTGCGGGTAGCTGGCCACATCGTTGACCAGGTCATAAAGCGCCTGGGCGGGATACGGCAACAGGGCGGAGCGTTGGATATGGGTAGTCATGTCAGCGTTACTTCCACAGCTGGGCGGCAAACACAATCAGAATGCCGAGTGGCGCCACATAGCGCATCAAAAAAAGAGTCAGGGCGAACAGCACCGGGCTACGCATGGACAATTCGTCGCGAACCGCACCGCGGCCCATGATCCAGCCTGCAAAGACCACAAAGCACAGGCCACCCAATGGCAACATAATACGCGAGGTGAAGAAATCGACGACACCAAAGAAGTCCAGACCGCTTGCCGCGCCCCATTGGTACAAGTGGAAACCCGATTCTTCATTTACAAAAAACTTGGCCTGTTTCCAGATATTGAACGAAAAAACCGTGCCCAAGCCAACAAACCAGCAGCTGAACGCCAACCAGAATGTCACCCACAAGCGTCTGACCCTGGTGCGCTCCACCAGATACGCCACCATCGGCTCAAGCAACGAAATCGCCGAACTCCAGGCCGCCACCGCCACCAACACGAAAAACACCACGCCCATCAGTTGACCAAATGCCACATTGCCGAAGGCAAACGGCAGGGTCACAAACATCAGGCCCGGCCCTTCACCGGGGTTTAAACCCGACGCAAACACAATTGGAAACAATGCCAGCCCGGCGAGCAATGAGACAAAAGTGTCGATCAGCGCCACCCCCACCACAGTCCCCGAGATCGATGCATTCTTCGGCATATACGCGCCATAAATCATGATTGAGCCCACGCCCACACTCAGCGAAAAGAAAGCATGGCCCATCGCGGCCAGCAAACCGTCAAGTACGCGGTCAGGGTTGAAGTCGAACATGAAATGCACACCCTGCATAAAGTGCCCGGTGGTCATGCTGTAACCCAGCAATACCAGCAGCAGCACAAACAGCAACGGCATCATGATCCGCAAACTGCGCTCTAGTCCCGCCACCACACCCTTGGCGATCACATACGCAGATAACAGCATAAAACCGCTGTGCCAGAACGTCAGGCGCCAGGGGTCGGCAATCACGTTGCCAAAGTAGGCACCGACCTGATCGGCCGTCGCCCCCTGAAAGTCGCCCTTGCCCATATTGATGATGTAATCCAGCGACCAGCCACCCACCACGCTATAGAAAGACAAAATCAGTAGCGCCGTGATCATCCCGGCAAAAGCTCCCCACGACCAACGCCCCGAATGCCCCGCCTCAACCGCCAACACCTTCAAGGCATTCGCCGGGCTGAGCCGCGCACGCCGCCCGATCAGGGTTTCAGCCAGCATGACCGGCACCCCGATCAGCGCGATGCAGACCAAAAACACCAACACGAAGGCGCCGCCACCATAGACGCCAACCATGTAAGGGAATTTCCAGATACTGCCCAAACCCACGGCAGAACCGGTCGCAGCGAGAATAAAGACCCAACGGCTTGCCCAACTGCCGTGGACAGAAACCTTGTCTGTCGACATCGTTACTACGCCCAACCACTAAAAAAAGAGGGCGCATTGTCCGGGAATCAACCTACGTGCTCAAGCACGCAGGTGCCCGTAGCCGACAGCCTCGCAACTGCCTATAATGCCGCCCCTATGGCTAAACAGAAGAAACACCCTACAGGGACCATCGCGCAGAATAAAAAGGCGCGACACGATTACTTCATCGAACATCGGTTCGAGGCTGGTCTGGTCCTGGCCGGCTGGGAAGTAAAAAGTCTGCGTGCAGGCAAGGCACAGCTGGTCGACAGCTATGTGCTACTCAAGGATGGTGAAGCATGGTTGCTCGGCAGCCATATTGCGCCCCTGACGACCGCCAGCACCCACGTCATTGCCGACCCGACGCGCAGCCGCAAACTGCTGCTTAACCAGCGCGAGCTGGAAAAGCTGTTTGCCGCGGTGCAGCAGAAGGGTTACGCCTGCGTCTGCCTCTCGCTTTACTGGAGCAAGCACTTGATCAAGTGCGAAATTGCCCTGGGTAAAGGCAAGAAGGAATACGACAAGCGTCATACCGAGCGTGAGCGCGATTCTGATCGCGAGCTGCAACGCGCGGTACGCAACAAGGGCAAGGAAGACTAGTTCTTCTGCCTTTGCCCCTGCGGGGGCATCTGTCTTGATGCTGCCTCAGCTCTTGTGGGAGCGGGCTTGCTCGCGATTCAGACAACTCGGTGTATCCGCTATACCGAGTTGATTCCATCGCGAGCAAGCCCGCTCCAACAGGGTTGGCATGTATAATTACAAGCCATTGCGCCGTTCGGCCCGCGCCATGCGCTGCACTTCCTGACGCACCTCTTCCAGTACCTCCTGCACATACACCAGATGTCGGCTCGCCACTTCGCGGGCGTCCTCCGCCCTGCCCTCGATAATCGCCAGGTACAACTCACGGTGCTGACTGATCAGCATGTCGCGTGTTTCGCTGCGCTGCTTGTACATGCCACCGATATTGGTCACCACGTTGCGCTTGAGCAGGTCGAATAGCCCGCGAATCGTGTGCAGCAACACCGCGTTATGACTGGCCTCGGCAATGGCCAGGTGAAAATTGGCATCCGCCTCGCCCTCTTCGGCACGGCTGACTTCATCGACCCGCGCATAACAGTCCTGCAACCGCTCAAAGGCCAGCCGCAAGCGCTCGCGATCCATCTCGGTAGCCCGCGATGCTGCGTAAAAAGCACAGGACGCTTCCAGCGTGTGACGAAACTCAAGCAGATCGCGCTGCGCTTCGGGGTTACTTTCCAGCAGTTGCAACAAGGGGTCACTGAAGGTCGAGCCCAGGGAAGTCGCCACATAATTACCGCCGCCCTGGCGACTGACCAGCAAGCCCTTGGCCGACAGTTTCTGGATGGCCTCGCGCAACGACGGGCGCGACACACCAAATTGCTCGGCCAGCGCACGCTCGGCAGGCAAGCGCTCACCCGACTTCAACGTGCCCTCAAGGATCATGCCCTCAAGTTGCTCGACAATATCGTCCGACAAACGGCGCTGACGGATCTGATCAAACCCCATAACTGCTCTCCACCCTCCCGACCAAGCGTCGGGGGCCGCTATTCTCGCCGATTGGCGCCACGCATACACCCATCAGAAACACTGCTGAAAACCCCATCAGATGCCCTGACAACGAACACTTCGACAAAAGATTTAAGGGCGGCAAATTGACACATGCCTCATAAGGCTTTTAACCTAGCCAACAGCGATTGTAAATTGGTAATACCAATATACCAAATACAATCGACAGCATTGACCAATAACAATTAGGGGCCACCCCATATGCAAACCTGGCAACAGCTCTACAGTCCGCTCGGCAGCCTCGGCCTGTCCGCTCTCGCGGCCGTCATCCCGATCGTTTTCTTCTTCCTCGCCCTGGCCGTGTTCCGCCTCAAAGGTCACGTCGCCGGCAGCATCACCCTCGCCCTGTCGATTCTGGTGGCCATCTTTGCCTTCCAGATGCCTGTCGACATGGCCTTCGCAGCAGCGGGCTATGGATTTGCCTACGGTCTGTGGCCCATTGCCTGGATCATCGTGGCCGCGGTGTTCCTCTACAAACTGACCGTCAAAAGTGGCCAGTTCGAAATCATCCGCAGCTCGGTACTGTCGATCACCGACGACCAGCGCCTGCAAGTGCTGCTGATCGGCTTCTGCTTCGGTGCATTCCTTGAAGGTGCAGCCGGTTTCGGCGCACCGGTAGCGATTACTGCCGCCCTGCTTGTAGGCCTGGGTTTTAACCCGCTGTACGCCGCTGGCCTGTGCCTGATCGCCAACACCGCGCCAGTCGCCTTTGGCGCCCTGGGTATCCCGATCATCGTGGCTGGTCAGGTAACCGGCATCGACGCGTTCAAGATCGGCGCCATGGCCGGCCGCCAACTGCCCCTGCTGTCGCTGTTCGTGCCCTTCTGGCTGGTATTCATGATGGACGGCCTGCGCGGCGTGCGTGAAACCTGGCCTGCAGCGCTGGTGGCTGGCTTGAGCTTTGCCATCACCCAGTACTACACCTCCAACTACATTGGCCCGGAACTGCCGGACATCACCTCGGCCCTGGCCAGCCTGGTCAGCCTGACCCTGTTCCTGAAAGTCTGGCAGCCAAAACGTACCGCAGGCGCTCAGATCGCAGGCGTGACCTCGGACGTAATTGTCACCGCCAGCGCAGGTGGTTTCGGCAAGCCAACCAACCTGATGGCTTCGCCTTACAGCCTGATGCAGATTCTGAAAGCCTGGTCGCCGTTCCTGATCCTCACCGTACTGGTCACCATCTGGACCCTCAAACCGTTCAAGGCCATGTTCTCTGCCGGTGGTTCGATGTACAGCTGGGTGTTCAACTTCGCGATCCCGCATCTGGACCAACTGGTGGTCAAGACTGCACCGATCGTCAATGCGCCGACTGCCATTGCGGCCGTGTTCAAGCTTGATCCGATTTCAGCCACTGGTACGGCGATTTTCTTCTCGGCATTGATCTCGATGCTGATCCTGAAAATCAACATCAAGACTGGTCTGACCACTTTAAAAGAGACCTTCTACGAACTGCGCTGGCCGATCCTGTCTATTGGTATGGTGCTGGCCTTTGCCTTCGTCACCAACTACTCGGGCATGTCTTCGACCATGGCGCTGGTACTGGCCGGTACAGGCGCAGCGTTCCCGTTCTTCTCGCCGTTCCTCGGCTGGCTGGGCGTGTTCCTGACCGGTTCCGATACTTCGTCCAACGCCCTGTTCAGCTCGTTGCAAGCCACCACCGCCCACCAGATCGGCGTCAGCGACACCCTGATGGTGGCCGCCAACACCAGCGGCGGCGTGACCGGCAAGATGATTTCCCCGCAATCGATCGCCGTGGCCTGTGCGGCAACCGGTCTGGTGGGTAAAGAATCCGACCTGTTCCGCTTCACCCTCAAGCACAGCCTGTTCTTCGCCACCATCGTCGGCCTGATCACTCTGGCTCAAGCCTATTGGTTTACCGGCATGCTGGTGCACTGATAAGGACTATGGTTACTGCACATTAATGGCGCCGGGGCACTGCCCCGGCGTCAGTAATTCACTACCCGGTCCACCTCGGTGGACACATAACCGGGACCACCCGGAGACGCCTGATGAGCGAGCTTTTCTATAATGCCGTGCCTAATGCGACCCGCGTCGCCCCACCCCTTCCGACGCCTCGCCAGTACCCTGCGCACAAACCGCGCAAGGTCTATCTGTTCGGCACCTGCGTAGTCGACCTGTTCTTCCCCGAAGCCGGGATGGACGCCATCCACCTGATTGAACGCGAAGGTATCGAAGTCGACTACCCGCAAGGTCAAAGCTGCTGCGGCCAACCGGCCTACACCTCGGGTTACACCGACCAGGCCCGGGCAGTGGCACGTTCACAGCTTGCCCTGTTCGCCGAAGACTATCCGGTGGTCGTGCCGTCCGGCTCTTGCGCCGGCATGCTGCGCGAACACTATGAAGACCTGTTCAAGGACGAGCCCGAGACCCTGAAAAAGGTTCACGCCCTGGCCGAACGCACCTTTGAACTCACCGAATTCCTGCTGTTTGTGTGCAAGGTCCAGTTCAAGGACCACGGCGCTCCGGTCAAGGTTGCGCTGCACACCTCCTGCTCCGCCCGCCGTGAAATGAACACCCACCTGCACGGCCGCGAAATGCTCGCACAACTGGGCAATGTGGAACGCATCGACCACAGCCACGAAAGCGAATGCTGCGGTTTTGGCGGGACATTTAGCGTACGCATGCCGGATATTTCCGGTGCCATGGTCGCTGACAAGACTCGTGCCCTGATTGAAACCGGCGCCCATCAAGTGCTCACCGCCGACTGCGGCTGCCTGATGAATATCAACGGCTCGCTGGAAAAACAGAAACAAGCCCTGCGCGGTCAACATCTGGCCAGTTTCCTGTGGCAGCGCACCGGAGGTGGCCAATGAACGCCAGTACACTGATTCCTACCGTGGCCGTGGAAGAAGACTTCCGCGAGCGCGCACATGAAGCCCTGGCTGACCAGCAACTGCGCAACAACTTCCGCAGTGCCATGGATTCACTGATGAGCAAACGCGCCGTGGCCTTCAGCGACGCTCACGAGCGTGAACACCTGCGCGCCCTGGGCAACGCCATCCGCGCCCGCGCCCTGTCCAAACTGCCCGATTTGCTGGAACGACTGGAAGCCAACCTGACCCGCAACGGCGTGCAGGTGCATTGGGCTGAAACCGTCGACGAAGCCAACGAAATTGTTATGTCCATCGCCCGCCGCCGCGCCGCCAAACAGGTGATCAAGGGCAAGTCGATGGTAAGCGAAGAGATGGAGATGAACCACGTGCTCGGCGCCCAGGGCATTGAATGCCTTGAGTCCGACATGGGCGAGTACATCGTTCAGCTCGACAATGAAAAACCGTCCCACATCATCATGCCCGCTATCCACAAGAACGCCGGGCAAGTGGCCGACCTGTTTCACGAAAAACTCGGTGTGGAATACACCAAGGACGTCGACCAACTGATCCAGATCGGTCGCCGCGTACTACGGCAGAAATTCTTCGAGGCCGATATCGGCGTGTCCGGAGTCAACTTCGCGGTTGCCGAAACCGGCACCCTGCTGCTGGTGGAAAACGAAGGCAATGGGCGTATGTCAACGACCGTGCCACCTGTGCATATTGCTGTCACCGGTATTGAGAAAGTTGTCGAAAACCTGCGTGACGTTGTACCGCTGGTGTCCTTGCTGACTCGCTCGGCCCTGGGCCAGCCGATCACCACCTACGTCAATATGATCTCCGGGCCGCGCAAGCCCGGCGAACTGGATGGCCCTGAAGAAGTGCATCTGGTGTTGCTCGACAACGGTCGCAGTCAGGCCTTTGCCGACAGTGAACTGCGCCAGACGCTGAACTGCATCCGCTGCGGCGCCTGCATGAACCACTGCCCGGTTTACACCCGTATTGGCGGCCATGCCTACGGCGAGGTGTACCCCGGTCCGATTGGCGCAATCATCACCCCGCATATGGTGGGCCTGGGCAAAGTTCCCGACCACCCAAGTGCCTCATCGCTGTGCGGCGCCTGTGGCGAAGTGTGCCCGGTAAAAATTCCGATCCCGGCCCTGCTGCGCCGTCTGCGCGAAGAAAACGTCAAAGCCCCCGACACAGTGCCGCGCATCATGCGTGGACAGGGCAGCAAGTACTCACGCAAGGAACGCCTGATCTGGAATATGTGGGCCAGGCTCAACAGCTCCCCTGCCCTATACCGCGTCTTCCTCAAGGCCGCCACCCGCCTGCGCGGGCTGACGCCAAGCAATGTCGGCCCGTGGACACAAAACCACAGCGCCCCAAAACCCGCTGCCCGCTCGCTGCATGATATGGCCCGCGAGCATCTGGCGAAAAAGTCGGGAGACCAGTGATGAGCGCCAAGCAAAATATCCTCAACAAGCTGCGTAAAAGCCTGACGGGTACCACACCGGTAGCTGACAACTTCGACGAAGTACTGGTGACAGAACCCTGGACCTACACCCCGGAGCAACGCATCCCGCAACTGCGCAAGTTGATGGAAGCGGTGCACACCGAAATCCACCTCAGCACCGAGCAAGACTGGCCTGCGCTGCTGGCGCAACTGGTCACCGACCGCCAATTGCCGAGCCTGCTGATCGCACCGACTACACCCCACGGGCAGAGAGTCACCGCCCATTGGGCACAACACCCGGCGCTGCCAGCACTCAAGGCCTACGACCGCCCGGTGGAAGAGTGGAAAGCCGAGCTGTTCAACGACACCCCAGCCAGCCTCACCACCACCCTGGGCGCGATTGCCGCCACCGGCAGCCTGATCATGTGGCCGACACCCGAGGAGCCGCGGCTGATGAGCCTGGTGCCACCGGTGCATTTCGCCCTGCTCAAGGCCAGCGAAATCCGTGACAACTTCTATCAGGTACAGCGCGAAATGAACTGGCCCGCCGGTATGCCGACCAATGCACTGCTGGTGTCCGGCCCGTCGAAAACCGCTGATATCGAGCAAGTGCTGGCCTACGGCGCCCACGGCCCGAAAGACCTGATCGTGCTGATCCTGGAGGACGCATGAGTCTGCCCGCTGCATTCGTGCGAGATGCCGAACGCCTGATCCCGCAAGACCGTCGCTTCAACGATCCGTTGTCCACACTGGCCTTTGGCACCGACGCGAGCTTTTACCGGCTGATCCCCAAACTGGTGATTCGCGTTGAATCCGAAGACGAAGTGGTTGAACTGCTGCGCCTGGCCCGCCGCGACCAGGTATCGGTAACCTTCCGCGCTGCCGGCACCAGCCTGTCCGGCCAGGCCATCAGTGACTCGGTGCTGATCGTGCTGGGGGACAACTGGAACGCCAAGGAAATACGCGGTCAGGGCACGCAAATCCGCCTGCAACCCGGCGTTATCGGCGCGCAGGCCAATGCCTGGCTGGCACCTTTCGGACGCAAGATCGGCCCCGATCCGGCCTCGATCAACGCCTGCAAAATCGGTGGCATTGTCGCCAACAACGCCAGCGGCATGTGCTGCGGTACCGCGCAAAACACCTACCACACCCTGGCTGGCCTGCGCGTGGTGCTGGCTGACGGCACCCGGGTCGACACCGAAGACACGGCCAATATCGCCGCCTTTCGTCAAAGCCACGGCGCATTGCTCGAGCAACTGTCGACATTGGCCCGCGAAACCCGCGCCAATACTGAACTGGCTGCCAAAATCCGCCACAAATACCGTCTGAAAAACACCACTGGCTTGTCACTCAATGCCCTGGTGGATTTCGATGACCCGCTGGATATCCTCAGCCACCTGCTGGTGGGCAGCGAAGGCACTCTGGGCTTTATCAGCGCCGTCACCTACGACACCGTGATCGACCACCCGAACAAAGCCTCGGCGCTGATCGTGTTCGCGGATGTTGAAACCTGCTGCAACGCCGTCGCCGTACTCAAAAGCCAGCCCGTATCCGCTGTGGAGCTGCTGGATCGCCGCAGCCTGCGTTCGGTGCAGGACAAACCTGGCATGCCGGCTTTCGTACAACAACTGTCGGCCAATGCCTGCGCACTATTGATCGAATCCCGCGCCGCATCCCAGACTTTGCTGCACGAGCAACTGGCACAAATCATGGCTTCGCTGTCGACCTTCCCGGTCGAGAAACAAGTCGATTTCACCGAAGACCTGAAAGAAAACGCCAAGCTGTGGGCCATCCGCAAGGACACCTTCCCGGCTGTTGGCGCGGTGCGCAAAACCGGCACCACGGTCATCATCGAAGACGTGACCTTCCCGGTCGAACAACTGGCCATCGGCGTCAACCGCCTGATCGAGCTGTTCGACAAGCATCACTACGACGAAGCGATCCTGTTTGGCCACGCGCTGGAGGGCAACCTGCACTTCGTCTTCACCCAGGGCTTCAACAACCCCGAAGAAGTGGCGCGTTACCAGGCCTTTATGGATGACGTGGCACAACTGGTGGCCGTGGAGTTCGGCGGTTCGCTCAAGGCCGAACACGGCACCGGGCGCAATATGGCGCCCTTCGTCGAGCTGGAATGGGGCAGCGACGCCTATCAATTGATGTGGCAACTCAAGCGTTTGCTTGACCCTCAAGGCATTCTCAACCCCGACGTGGTGCTCAGCGAAGACCCGCATATCCACCTCAAGCACCTCAAGCCAATGCCAGCCGCTGACGAGATTGTGGATAAGTGCATCGAGTGCGGTTTCTGCGAACCGGTGTGCCCGTCCAAGGGCCTGACCCTCAGCCCGCGTCAGCGGATTGTGATCTGGCGCGATATCCAGGCCAAAAAGAGCGCCGGTATCGACACCACTGAACTGGAAAAAGCCTACGCCTATCAGGGTATCGATACCTGTGCTGCTACCGGTTTATGCGCACAACGTTGCCCGGTTGGCATCAACACCGGCGAGTTGGTGAAAAAACTGCGGGCCCGCAGCGCCCACAGCGTGAAAACCGCTGACTGGCTGGGCAATCACTTTGCGACCACGCTGCAAGGTGCACGCTTCACCCTGCACGTAGCCAATGGCGCACGCATGCTGCTGGGCGCGCCGCGCCTTGGGAAAATCTCGTCTGCATTGACCAGGGCCAGCAAAGGCCGCGTACCCTTGTGGACCAACGCCATGCCCCAGCCGGAACGGGCGATTCGCTTCACCCCGCCCGTCAAGGATGCTCGGCCACGGGTTGTCTACCTGGCGGCCTGCGTCTCGCGGGTTATGGGCCCGGCGGCAGGTGACAAGGAACAAATGTCACTGCTGGATAAAACCCGCGGCCTGCTGGAAAAAGCCGGTTACCAAGTGGTGTTCCCCGACAATATGGACAGCTTGTGCTGCGGCCAGCCGTTTGCCTCCAAGGGCTACAGCGAACAGGCCGAACACAAGCGCCAGGAACTGATCGGCGCCTTGCTGCATGCCAGCCGTGGCGGGCTAGACCCGATCTACTGCGACACCAGCCCCTGCACCTTGCGCCTGGTGCAAGACCTGGGCGAGAGCCGCCTCGACCTGTACGACCCGGTGCGCTTTATTCGCACCCACCTTGTGGATAAGTTGAACTTCACCCCACAAACGGCGCCGATCGCCGTGCATGTCACCTGCAGCACCCAGCACCTGGGCGAAAGCCAGGCACTGATCGACATTGCCCGCCTGTGCAGCACCGAAGTGGTAATCCCGGAAGGTATTCATTGCTGTGGTTTTGCCGGTGACAAAGGCTTTACCACCCCCGAACTCAACGCCCACTCGCTGCGCAGCTTGAAGGATGCGGTGCAGCATTGCAGCGAAGGCATATCCACCAGCCGCACCTGTGAGATCGGCCTGAGCCAGCATGGCGGGATTGATTACCACGGGCTGGTGTATCTGGTGGATCGGGTGACAAGCCCTAACATCTTGTAAATCAGCAATACCCGAGGCCATAAACCTCGGCTTTAAGTGGGAGCGGGCTTGCTCGCGATGCAGACGACGCGGTGTATCTGTTTACCCGAGTTGATGCTATCGCGAGCAAGCCCGCTCCCACAAAATCAAAAATCGTCCTCATTTTCGGCCGAAAAAATTAGAAAATAATCACCAGACACAAGCAGAACTCCTGAGCATGGCTATAGTCAATTGGCTTAAGGCCCCAATGTTTGGGGCATAAAACCGAGCCTGGAAGCACCGGGCCTACCATGTGCACAAGGAGTTTTCCCCATGAAGCGTACCGCTCTTGCTGGTTTGTTTATTTCCGCTGTGATGTTGGCCTCCCCGGTGTTTGCGGCAGAAGACCTGTGCCAGATCAACCTGCAAAAGATCAATGACGCTGTCGCCAGCTCTGGAGAAATCAGCTCCGACCTGCAAGACAACATCGACAGCACCGTCGCCCAGGCCAAGGAAGAACAATCCAAAGGCACCAAAGAAGGCACCCAAGCCTGTATCTCATTGACCACCCAAGCGCTCCAGGACATCGCCAACAACAACAAAGGTGGTGAGTAACCCCTTTGGGTTGGCCTTCTGCGCGACAAAGGCGTACACTGCGCAGGCTTGCTGGTTACACACAGCAGGCATCGGGGCCGTTTAGGATTCGACGCCGGTTGCGAAACTCTAGGTGCATGCCGAGTTGGTAACAGAACTCGTAAATCCACTGTTGCAACTACTTATAGTTGCCAATGACGAAACCTACGAGGGTCAAGCTCTCGCAGCGTAAGCTGCCTTAGCCATCCTCCTGGTACCTTCGGGTCCAGCAATCACTAGGGGATGCCTGTAAACCTGAAGTGATTGTCATATAGAACAGGATCGCCGTGCAGTACGTTGTGGACGAATCGGCTAAAACTTACACAACTCGCCCAAAGCACCCTGCCCTTCGGGTCGCTGAGGGTTAACTTAATAGAAACGGCTAAGCATGTAGTACCGACAGCGGAGTACTGGCGGACGGGGGTTCAAATCCCCCCGGCTCCACCACTTCATCATCTAAAGACGTCCACGGACGTCTTTTTTTGTGCCCGAAATCCAGTGAATACGGGGGTTTCAGCGCTTATGGAGGCTTTGCACGGTTTCTGAGTTCCAGGCGCTTTGGTATCCCAGGTGGTATCCCGGACTACCAAATGCTATTTTCAGGATACCAAAACGGTGCTGGAGGTAGCTCCCATGCCTACTAACGCAACCCGCCTCTCCGATCGCCAGCTCAAGGCAGTCAAGGCAACTGGTAAAGACTTCGTCCTCAGCGACGGCGATGGCTTGCAGCTTCGAGTACGCGCCAGCGGCTCGATGATGTGGAATTTCAATTACCGTGAGCCGTTGACCAGAAGCCGTATCAACATGGCGCTTGGTCCATACCCCGACCTCTCGCTAGCCAACGCCCGAAAGAAAGCCGCAGAGGCGCGTGAGTTGCTCGCTTTGGGCATTGATCCCAAAACCCAGCGTGATGAGGTAAGACAAGCCAAACTTGCTGAGAGTGAACACACTTTCGAGAAGGTGGCCACGGCCTGGTTCGAGCTGAAGAAAGACTCCGTAACCAAAGCCTACGCCGAAGACATTTGGAGATCGCTGACGCTTCATGTTTTCCCAAGCATGAAAACAACGCCGCTCTCTCAAATCACTGCTCCGATGGTTATCAAGATCCTTCGTCCAATCGAGGCCAAAGGGAGCCTCGAAACCGTGAAACGATTGAGCCAACGACTGAACGAGATCATGACCTACGGGGTCAACTCCGGGCTGATATTCGCGAACCCCCTCAATGGAATTCGGGCGGTATTCAAGAAACCCAAGAAAGAGAACATGGCTGCGCTACCACCTGAGGAGCTTCCCGAGCTCATGATGGAAATCGCGAACGCCAGCATCAAGCGCACGACCCGCTGCCTGATCGAATGGCAACTGCACACGATGACCCGCCCTGCCGAAGCGGCCACCACACGATGGGCAGATATCGACTTCGACAAGCGCATTTGGACCATTCCGCCAGAGCGCATGAAAAAGCGTCGGCCGCACACAATCCCTCTTACCGATCAGGCACTTTCGTTACTGGAGACGCTCAAGCAACTCAGCGGTAACAGAGAGTACGTGTTCCCCTCAGATAGAAATCCCCGCACCCATGCCAATAGCCAGACCGCCAACATGGCGTTGAAGCGCATGGGCTTTCAGGACCGTCTGGTCAGCCACGGCTTGCGCTCGATGGCGAGCACCATCCTGAATGAGCATGGCTGGGATCCGGAGCTGATAGAGGTCGCGCTGGCGCATGTCGACAAGGACGAAGTTCGTAGCGCCTACAACCGGGCGGATTACATCGAACGCCGGCGTCCGATGATGGCCTGGTGGAGTGAACATATCCAGAAGGCGGCCACCGGCAGCCTGTCGGCATCGGCCATCAATCAAACCAGAGATCGCAACGTCGTACCGATTCGCTGAACATCCAAAAGGTACGCGCCACCGGTTACGATCCGTGTCCTGTAGTAGAGCGAAACGAGTGACGACAGTTGCCAGATCTCTGGTATGCCTGCGCTTCTTCAGCCAAGCCCCTGAGTATGGGAAGGCTCCGCATTCCCATACTCAGGGGCTCATGCTTAAAGGTCTATCAGGCAACCACGACTTTTGCCTTTCTACGGCGGATCAACCCTGCTGTTAACTCGTAGTAGTAGACGGTAGCTGGAGCTGAGCATCGCAAATAGTGCTCCAGAAACCATCTCACGTGCTTTTCTCTCCAGGACCAGGGAGTCGCGCAACCCCAGCGTTCACGAATCACCTCGTGCATCCTTTCTGCTTGCCTGATGTGCCGCTGCTGCGTGGCATGCGCACCTTTGAGCATGGGGCGCAGGAACAACGCTATGTCGAACTCGGCCGTCATCGCCGGCCTCCGATGTAGGCACTCACCACATCGATGCGGTTATGTCCCAACTCATGGCTGATCTGCTTACGGGCTCGCTGATCGAGTGCTCGATCCTCTCGATGAACACGTCCACCATTAACGGGTGCAGGAAAGCCGATTAATTGCTCATAGCGCTCACAGGCGTAAGCCGCCCGCAGCTCATGAAAACCCTTCAATCCATGCTCATGCAGGATGTCCCGTGCCGGTCGCACAACTGCCTGCATAAAGTCTTTGTAGCTTTCGTCGGGCGCCAACAAATTCCGACTGCCATTGGGTGAGGTCGCGCTGGCCCAATCCAGGGCATCGCGAACTTGATCCGTTACCTTAATCCAGCGCGGTGCCGAGGCCCCTGATCGACCACCTTTGGTGCCATCCTGGATGTTGATCTTGCCCAGTTGCCGAACCTCACGTTGCAGTCGGGTCAGATCGGCCAGGATCGCTTCGCGCAGGCGCATACCAGTCTCACGGGCGAGGAGCACAATGGCACTCACCCTCGATTGCTGACGATCTGACAGCGCCCGCGCGATCAACTCGACCTGCGCACGGTCTTGGCCTTGCGGAGCCTCACTACGCACGCTTGAGCGCTGCAAGCCCAGCGCCTTACTCGGACTCGGGATTTTGACGTACTGATCACCGCGCAGCGCGGCCATCGTTCGGTTCACGCTGGACAGTCGGTTCTGCGCGGTGGCAATGCCGACGTTGCCCTGATCAACCTGCTCCCGCACGTGGACGGCGTACCGCATGAGGATCTCGCGGTCGATCTGGCGCGCGTCGTTGACCCTCGGTCCTTCATCGGATCGACACCAATGCACGAACGCCTGCCAGCGATCGCTATGGGCTTTGACGGTAGCAAAATGGCCGTCGCCAAACAGGTCTTTCAGTGCTTGCCGTCCAGCATAGCTAAGCTGGCGACCGAAACCGAAATTGCGCCCCGCTCGCTTACCGACCCGTGCCATTTTTCTGTTCCTGATCGACTGCCGCGAGATCATGCAAAAGGGCTCGCCAGTGCGCACTTACAATCGCGAACTGAGCCCAATCAGTCGGGCGAAAACACAGCGTGTTGTCGGTGACGTAAAGATGCGCACCCTCCTCTTTCAACCATTGAATAATGGCTGTCGTAGAGGCGATAGCTTTATGGGTGGTGGCGACACTGGCGACAGCGGCGACAACCCTTGCCCTGCCTGGTTTTGAGCGTGGCGACAAAGTGGCGACAGTAGCGGCGACAAATCGCACTTTGGGCTCCTTTTGACGCTGAGCCAGATGGTTGCGCAGCGCTTCATCAAGATTAAACATGGCGCACCTCGAAGGTGTGGCCATCGGTGATCAACCACTGATGATCAATCAACTCGACCAGCAGCTTGGCGGCATGACGACTGCTCTTGCGGGCAAAGCGGGGACCGTTGCGATTCAATTCACGAATACTGAAACGCTTCCAATCTTTGACCTGCAGCCAGCGCAACAGCCGGTCCGCCTCCTCCTGAACTCGACACACTGGCTCCTGCTCAGTGAGACGCTGTATCTCGGTGAGGTAGTAGCCGACTAAAGCGGAGGCCCGTTGGATATGGTCGACCTCCACGACGCTGCTCTCCTCCACAACTGCAAGAATGCCGGCGACGCGCAGCAGGTTATCGGCGGCCTTTGATCCGCTGGGCCGTACGCTGGCCAGTTCGCCAAACTCCCCCAACTGAGCTTCGATAGCATCATGCAAATCAATCCAGCGACGACGCGCCAGCGGGCTGAGGCTCAGCTTTAACAGCTGCAAGGCTCCGTCAGCGGAAAGTGACCAAGGCTGATAAAACAGAGCCGAAAGGCGGTGATGGTAGCGCTTGAGTGCGACATCTTTGGACAAATCGACAGCCTGGTAGCTACGTTGCCCGGCTAGACTGGTGGGCCAGGTCATCAAGCAGCGCCCTAGAATGCCTTGCCCCTGCAGCAACGGGTCACTGAGTAACTGCATGGCCAAATACGGTTGCAGCATCAGGTGCAGGCTCAGGCGTCGGTCATAGGCTCGTAGGCTTTCGCCTGCCATAGAGCGAGCACGATCAATCGGGCTACCGTCCCAGAGTGACGACAAGGTTGTGACCGCTTTCAAACGGTTATCCCGACTCATGGTGCTGCTACCTAGGAATTGCCCACCTTCGTCACAGAACAGGCCCATGCTCGGTAAGTCACGACAGAGACCTTTGATCACGGCCTCGATAGTTGGGTCCGTAGTGATCAACCTGGGTGCGGATGGCTCCGCTTCGAGCGGTACGCCGCTTGCGGAGGCGGGATCGGCAGGATTGATACGCTGCGCCTGTCGCTGTGCGGAGCGGTACCGGGAGAGCTGTTCACGATAGTGTTGCCACTGTTCACGCTCCCATTGGCGTGCTGGCAGCAATGCAGATCGGTCTGCCGCGGTCTTGCGATCACCGGACGCGGCCACCGTGATCAGGTACAGCGACAGGGGATAACTTCTCCCGTCGAGTTGTAAGCCCGCATGGCATTGGGTGGCCAGGGCCGAGGCGGCCAACACAGATTGCGCGGCCAGTGCTTGGGGCACGCCGATGACCTCGGCCATGCGCTCAACCGCGGGCCCAAGAATTCCACCCAACGCCTTAACTGGATAAGGCTCGGCCACCGTGCTCAACTCGATTAGCGGTCGAGGGGATCGTGGTAGTTCAAGCTTCGGATCTAACTGCTGCATGGGTCCTCTCCTCGGTAGTTACTGACTGCCCTCACATACTCCCGCCACGCTTGTTGAGTGTTATCAGGGATCAAGGCCCCTGCGACCTGTGAGGTGCGTTCACTGACGCGGAACGTACGGCTCCTTACGACCGGGAGCGGGGGCATGAACCCATGAATCTGGCCTCCTTGGCGCATCCGAAAATGCGGGCGGGTAGAGGCTGTGCCGACTGACGAGTTCGACACCTGGAGATCCTGAGTGGGAGAAGGCAACAACATCGACACCTGGGGCATACCTGACTGTCAGTCAGGTGCAGCCTTTCCATAGGCTGCGGCACCCGTGCCTGTGTCGTTGCGGATGGCGACGAATCGGATTTGTCAGGCCGATTGTCACGAGGAGAGTTGCGGCAATGCCCTGTACGACGGGGCTTGCAGCAGTGGTACGAGCACCCGTCTCTTTCCAGGAGAAAGAGACGGGCACAGATTGGCGCAGCTAAGTGTGCCGAGAGATGAAGTTGCTGCAGTGCAGCGAGGAAGGTCTATCGTCCGCCGCAGTGGGCAGATAAGCCGAGTAGGCATCCATCACTTTTGCGGAGTGACCGTGCGAGCCGCCGGACGCTAATCGCACTTCGGGAGAACCACCACGCAAGTGGCGTAGCCTTAAAGGTTTTGGCTACCTGGGCAGGTGCTGTCAACGACAGCGGTCCGTGCGCCAATTTTTATACCCACTCCAAAAGGCGGTCAAGCGTCACGGCCAAAACGTGCAAAAAGCGGCGACTGTCGCCACTTTTGTCGCCATGCTCCAGACCACGGTCTACGTGGGTTGTCGCCGGTGTCGCCACTGTCGCCACACCGACATTCCAGCCCAACGAAAAGATCCGCAAATACACTGAATGGCGTTGCGCTCGAAGGAAATCGCGGCGAATTACTGACGGGTGAAAGCTAGCGTGGCGCTAATCAAATTGAAAGTGGGAAAGTAGAACGAGGCGGCTTCGAGAAAAAACGAGTGAACCCTCCAATCGGCGCGATCAAAGATCGCTTGATCCGAGGGTTTGGCGGGAAAAGCAAATCAGACTCAGGCATCAAAGCGGGTTGATTGGGAAGTGACGGCCTCACATCGCGTGATCAGCGTCTGCTGCAACCGCAGCAAAACCTGCTTCAAATGCCTCTTGTGGATCACCTGGACGATGACGTTTTCGGTTCTGAGACAGCGCCCACCATAACAGTAATGATGAGCCTTCAAGCCAAGTCTCTGCGCAACGAACACCCTCCTTTATATAGCTTCCATGCAGTGTGGTCGATTGACGCATTTCCACTAGCGATCGCATCTCGGAAGGTCACATTATTGAACTGCATTCGTAGTAGGGCCTCCCGCGCTTCACAGGGCACGAAGGGGCGAGCGCGTTCAGAATGAGTGGACTAGCTGATTCTAGGAGCAATTTGTCGCGTGATGGCACCGGCGGTAGCTGCCAGCCAACAAATTCCTTAACGAGCGCGCAGGCTTCCGTACGGCAAGCTCTGGGCTGAAGCCGCCTAGTTTTTCATTGGACAGCGACGGAATGGTCACTTTAAGCGAAATGCTAGGAGAGCCGTTTCGTGAAGGAAACGGACACCAATAGTGCCACTATAGATATCGTTATGACATGATCACACTCGGGGCCATTTTTGATACAGGAGCACATCATTCTCTGAAGCGTTACGAAATTTTGGCACTCGAACGGTTGAATCCTTAAACGGACCGGATGGCGCGTCCGTGTAAGTCACTGCACGCGGTTCGCAAACGGCGACGCCCGAGAGCCGCCCAACACATCGATCGCCATGGCTAGATGCGCTAACAGGTGCTAAAGGGAGGCAAGCTCAAATCTGTAGAATTGCTAAAAGGTTGGAAACCACGGCAACACTTCTGATTGGACACCAGACAGAACTAATTAATAAAAATCAGTCATTTAAAGTACGAGCCTACCCAACTAGAGCGGTTCCAAGCGCCACTACAACAAGGATGAAGCATGCACACCTGCGAGCCACCGAAGACGGCGTTAGATGAGTGGTTGATAGCATACGATACGGTCAAAGATAACGGACGATACGGTCATCTCTTGCTAGAGCAGCAGTCTGCCACAGACGACGAGTTGGTCGACGCTCTGCGACCCTACTTCGAGTCTGCGCATTTAGATGCCCGCGAGTATTTCCATCGGCAGATTTCAATTGACCTCCATCCAGATGCAGGTGCTCCAGGGGCGCAGACATGTTATCCGACTTGTTTACCCTCTAGCGCACGCCGAGGCCTTTTCGGTGAGGTTATGGCAGGGATGCTTACTGAAGCGTTTCAAGCGAATTTTGCTGGTGGTCATGAATGGCATATCCCAATTTTTCTGTTCCGACAGCATGCCGATGCTGAAAAGTATCTATGGGACCTTGTTCGTGACCCTAGTAGGACTCGAGAGATTTTTGGACGCTTTGGCACTGACTTCATTGGGTTATCCCTAAACGATGCTGGCGAGGTAGTCCGCTTCATCGCCGGTGAAGCAAAATGGCGAAAACAGCTAACTGAGTCCGTCTTCGATACATTGATGTTAGGAAAATGGGAAAAAGATGATGGTACAGGCGCACGCGTTAGAACTGGACGAGGAGTATGGTACGAGATCAATCACGATACTCCAGTTCCGCATGGACTGAGGCAGCTTCAGCGCCTTCTGGAAGATAGAGACAGGCATGGACATGAGGCGGCAATTTTGTCCATCGACAAAGCTATAGCACTTGACGCCCAACCACTGCCTCGTACGAACCTCATTCTGCTTGCTGGTAGCGGCGCAAAAAAGCGAGAGAAGGCCTCTTGCCTGATTGATTGGACCACCGCTCCAACAGAATATACCGCCCCTCATGATCTGCAGGTCGTCGAGTTAATATTGTCCGATGGAGATCAATTGATCGACGCCCTTTATTCCAGCCTTTGGACGGAGAATGCTTGATGCCTGCATTGGATGCTGAACGTCTCGAAGTCGCCCGTATTGTAAGAGATGCGCTCGCAATACAGAACCAACTATCCCGCCGGCAGGCACGAGCATATGTTCGCTGCCTTCAAACGATGTGGCAGGTGCCGACCATCATGTGGGGTGAACAAGAGTCGTTGATATTATTGGCAGATGCCCGAAGGCTTCTTCATGCTGCCCACATTTTTCGCCAAGTCGAAGGAATATCATCGCTAGGAGCAACTGACTGCTATCGGAGGTCTGGCGAAATTTTGGAGTGGCTAACTCGATCATCCGACAGCATAAATACTGTTGTTCCGATCGAGTTATTAGCTGCTGCTGCCTATCAACTAGGCGGGCTTCCAGCGATGGCGGCTGGTTTATTGGGACAGGTCAACTCCGAAAACTCAGGGATTGGTCTCTATGCAGCTTTCTTGAAGGCTGATTTTGACGGTGTTCTAAGTCGCTGCGTCGCCTTCTGGCGCGAAAACCCCGAGCTTACGGAACAAAATGCCAGTTATCGCCTTGCTAGTACTGGAGTTGATGACGAGGATGATAATGTAATTGCTTGGTATTTTTCAGTAGAGTTAGTTCGTTGCCTCGGTCTAATCGCATCCAGCCTTCGTAGCGGCGATAATGAACGGCTAGAGCGGGCGATGTTAAAGCTTGGGGCTCTGGACGACATGTCGTTTAGGACCTTCAGCGCAGACGCATCATTAATTGTATCTCTCATTCGCCAAGTAGCGGAGGGATTCAAAGCCTCCAGCATTTATCGCCCCCTACTTGCTCTGTCGGAGTTGAACCCTAGTCGACGCGACAAGCTTTTGGTGTATGCCAGAGATCAGTATAGCCGGGGCCGGGGCATTTTATGGACCTCGCAACTCCACGGCTTAGACAAATTAATTAATGGCTCCTCATTCGCACTGTGCACTCCTACAGGATCAGGAAAAACACTGGTGGCCAATATGGCACTTATAAAAGAGCTTCTTTTGCGTGAATTCGTGGATCAAGCTCCATTGGCGATATACTTGGTTCCTTCTAGGGCATTGGCAGGAGAGGTTGAATCCAAGCTTCGCTCCGAACTAGGCGGAGAGATGACTATCACTGCGCTGTACGGAGGTGCCGATTGGGGTATCACTGGGCGGCCGCGAAAACTGAGTGCAACACCTGACCTTTCCGGTACGGTGCTGCCCCTATGTCCTATTCCGAACTCAGCGTTGAAGAGCGCGCGATCAT
>NZ_JBUZTQ010000023.1:0-87214 GCF_055408445.1 Pseudomonas sp. B414
AATGATCGCGCGCTCTTCAACGCTGAGTTCGGAATAGGACATAGGGGCAGCACCGTACCGGAAAGGTCAGGTGTTGCACTCAGTTTTCGCGGCCGCCGATGTCACAATCTGATCATAGATCGGGAGTAGGGCGTATTCAGGCTCAGCGCGCGCTCCATGCAAAGTCGTGATTCGGGCCTAGAGGCCCGGCTCGCTTTACGTGCCGCCAGATATCTCAGGACATGGATGGGCTGTTCAACTCTTTAGGTGCCCCATGGCTACCGCAACTATCACCGCGTCGTGATGGTCGCAATAGCCTAACGCCTTGTAAAATATCCCGCGTGCAACGGCAAGTTCGACTGGCTGTTGGCCTGGCTAATCTCACTGCATTTTCTTGGCTGACCTTTTGAAACTCTCTGGATTCAGGTCGTCTGGGTAGATTGGAGTGTGCATAGCAATTCTCGAGTAGCATCAGGGAATCGACTGCCCACTGACTACGTCGAAATGCGTTCGAGGAGGTGTGGCGCAACCTCAGACATTCGCCAATGCGAAGCGGCCGCTCGAGCTGGGTAATCCGAAGAGAACAAAGGCATCATGCCGTCTGTCATCTTTTCAGAGATCCTCGAGCAGTCGACACTTTTAATAACGGACTGGAGCCAGCATAAAGATTCCGTCACTTATTAAGCTTCATCATCTACTCCATCAGGAGGCTGAATAGACATCTTACCGAACTCTTCGATCTGTCGATGGATATTGAATTCCTCAGTGATGATGTCGTTCAGTCGACCTTGCTGGGTTATCACCAGCACCCGAGCAAAATCTAGGTAGTGCTTGTAGGTCGTCCTAATATCACCATGCCCCATCTGATTGACCAGCACCTGCGCGAATGCCGCATCTAAAACATCGGAAATTGGATTGAGCAAATCCTTTCCTCGGTGTTGGATCATCATCATAGTCGGCCACCAATGACGCGCCTGATAAAAATTGTTCGTCGTACGGAACGACTGATCCTGCTTGTGTGCAAGCTCCACCGCATATGTTGTTGCATCCGAGATCATCTTCTCGGTCACAGGCACCCCTGCTTTTGTAAGAAACAGAACATCCGGAGAGCAAGGACGACCATATTTTTCCTTAAATTTTCTCTTGCGGGCTGGATATTCCTTCTCGGTGTAGTTCTTATAAATGTCGGACAGTGCATACGCCGGGATGTGGATAGTACGGGGCTTACCTCCCTTCCCCACCAGTGTGTATTCAAACTTTTTTTGCTCCTTGGCCATCGAGTCATACGGCATGATGTGCCGATTAGGGCCCTTCCCCACATAGGGAAATTCGCAAAGCTCCATAGGCCTGAGAGCAGTGGCTAGCTCAAAGCAAAAAAGGGTCGCATAGACGGTATCCGGATAGGAGGCAATTAGCAGTTTAATCTCATCATCTGTGATCAAACTTTTGTGTCGTTTTTGCCTGGATTGTCTGTCTAAAACACGAATCGGATCGACGTCAAGAACGACTTTTGCACGTTTCTTTACATAGTTCAAAAGGGATTCGCTCTTGAAGTTTGCGATCCAGTTTTTGTACGAAACGTTGACTAGCGTAGAAAAGTCATGTTTTATCAGCCACGCAAAATAAGTGTATACAATAGTGGCATCTTCAAGAATAGTGGCTGAATGAGGCTTCAAACTGTTAGTACTTACTCTCTTGATTTTCCTAGCAATCTGCCATTTCTTAATGTCAATATTGGAAACAGTGGTGTGATAGTTGCCTGGGTCGGTGCTTCTAAATTTATTCTGAGTAGAAAGGAAGCGATAAAACGCAGCGATTACGGTGGCGTATCGTTTAGAAGTTTGCTCTGAGGAGCGGGTCACCGAGTGCAGGTAGTAATTGACCATACTAACCAAAATAATCTTAGACTTTACGTGAGCGACGAGAACGTAATGCGTAACCTCTGTACTGAGTATTGAGCTTACGTACGTCATGCGTCGTATCTTAATGTTTAGCATATCACTCGGCCCTGAAAACTTGAATACCGTCAAAACCCCAGTCAATTTGAGGGACGCGAGCTTTTGACGCTTCTTCAAATTCTTGAGGTGGAACCTCTCTAAAATTGAATTTCTGGAACGCAGCCGCAGATGCCACGGATTTTGAGAACGGAATGTGCAACGTCACGGAGGCAAATCCTATTAATTTACGGAGCAGTTCTTTAAGTTCGGCTTGGGCAAAAACCGGTGCCTGAATCGCTACTATAAGAATGCCTTCTTTTTCTGGAAGCCCGCTGCAGAAGTTTTTGAAAGCGGAAATATAACGCTCCTGAAAAATATGGATCTCTATTTTTTCAGGGGATGGAAACTTTTTAAGGGTTTTTATATGAGCATCTAACTGCCTGTCCTTAGCATGTTCAAAGGCATCATAATCATTGCCTTTCAAGTTCATATCAGCAAAGCTTATAGTCAGCGCCAAGAAATTTTTGGCATTCTTGACTGGGCGCGTTGCAGTGCTGCTGCATAATATTTGATGGGCAGCGAGATCAATCGTTAGTCTAGTGTTTTTTACCTGCGCTCCCAACAATTGACGCTTGAGCATTTCATTATGCTTACTCTGGTTCTCAAGAGTGGCAGTCATCTCTTTGGCTTCGAACATCATCAGGTCACTGTTCATTAGCGTAGTCAGATGCCTACTTATGGCAGACTCGATGTCTTTCGGATGCTGAATTTTCATCGCTTTAATTTCAGCTCGCAATTGGTCTAGATCATGTTCCCGCCTTGCAAGAAGGTCTTGAGTAGCTCCTGTGTCATCGACTAGCAGAGGAGCAATCGATTGACCTTGGCTGAAGGGTTTGAGATCGTTATAAAAGCGGTTGAAAGCTTGACGCGTGATGCCGGCGCGCTCCGAAAGAACTCCAATCTGGATTTTCGTCAGCCCATGTTCCAGTTGATGCTCCTTGATGAGGGAGATCAGCCGATTCCGGGTATCTTGACTACTCATACATGAACCTCTAAGGCTGGTATTAATTCAGCTTGCTGGCTGAGTTTGTTGAGATGGTTAGTGTTGGAGGAAATCTTTTCAAGTATCGCCTTTCTGGATTTGTCACTAAGGGAATTACCGCCTTTCTCAAGGATATTCGTATAAAATTTAATGTTGTCTTCCATCGCACGCTGGGCCTTTTGGACGATCACCGCGTGCTCGCAGCTTGGATCGCAGCTCGATGGATTTGGTGGAAGCCCTTGTACATTGCCTTTTCGATGTACAAGACAAGGGGGGAGGTTAGGCGAAGAATAGGTTTGTGTACTTACACAAAAGCTACCAACAGCCGTTCGATGGATAAACAACGGCTGTCCGGATGACAGCAGATGTGACACATAAGTAAGAATGGTGAGCCTTAGATGCCTTCCTTCAAATGCCCCTTTGTTAGCGTTGATGCGTTCAAGCAGGCGTTCAGCGCCAGGGCCGGAGGAGGTGCCTGTCTGAATCGCAGTAATCAAGTCGGCAAATTCGGCGGCATAATTCTGCTCGATTGCTGTTGCCACCGTACGGACAAGATACGGGTTTCTGCCAATGTACTTAAGGGTCATGGTGTAGCTTTTATGACCAAAAAGTAAGCGGATGATGTCGATGTTGCGTTCATTGCGATTGATAAGGATCTCTGCAATCGTCTTCCGGAAGCGATGGACATGAATCCGATCGACACCCGTATGCAGTTCGATCTGGCTGATGATTTTGCCTATCGATTTTGTAGTGGTTGACTGTTTCGGGTGGGAGCGGCCGAATGATTTTCCTGACCGGAAGACGTAAGGGTTATCTTGAGAAGTCGTAATAACTCGAAGATTTTTAAGTTCTAGAATTCTCTGGGCAAGGAAATGGGGCAGGGGTAGTTCATCTACCTCACCGAAGTTTGGATCTTTGGCCGTCTTATAACGAGTCACTCGCAGAACATAATCTTTAGGGGCGTCGCGATCCGCATAAACATCGTCAAATTTGATCATGCGAATTTCACTGGCGCGTAGGCCTGTGAGAATACCTATCAGAATAAAAACGGCATTCCTTACGTGATCTAATCCGTCGGCATAGGACTTCGCCCACCAATATGAGACGCTCCGCTCTGGACGGCCATTCCGTAGTACGGTTTCATCTTTGCACGTCGTTTTCATGACGGTGCGGCCTTCGATCTCGATATTTAATTCTTGCTCGATTAATGGATCAGGCTTCCCTCTGGAAACGCATTTCTTACGATAAGCATCCAACCTGTTGTCGATAATGAATGCATTAGCTCGCAAAAGACACGGCAGCGCTTTCTCTGTCCAAAAGCACGCATAATCAAGGAGCTTGCCTAGCTCTGACTCGGTAAAGGGTATCCAGCTTGAAAGTCTACCGGTAAACGCATGCGCGACTTGCTTTCGACGCTCAGTTGTATTGATGCACTCTAAGCCTACGCCGAGGTGCAGATTCTTAGGGAGGAGGTTCTGAGAGCTCAGTGTGCTCCATGTCTTTAAAATTCTGAAAAGTTCGGAAAACTTTTGGTAGCCTTCATCCTTCAGCTTGTCAAGTGACACATCTAGCATTCTGCTATTTATAATTTGGAGCGATTCTGGATCCCCGCTAAGGAAGTTCGGCTCTAGCACATAGCGTGAAAGTAACGAAAAAGCTTTAATGTTGAATATGGAGGTGCTGTAACTTCTGGTATTATGAAAAGGCGAGTTCTCGGGAAGAAAATGCCATGCTAGTGCCTTTTTAAGTGCTGCTCGGTGCTCGTTCGGCTGGTTGAACAAAATTTTAGTTGCAATACCCCATTCATCTTTGAAAAGCACCCAAGTGTTTTCGCAGTAGAGTGAGTAAGCGGAGACGGGAAAATTGCCGTCTGGGTCGAGTCGAAGGCGCTCAGCAAGAGTATCCTGGATAGGAGCATTGAATTCCTCGCTATCTCTCAGCAGCTCTTCGAGTGCAAGCTGGGCCTCAAGTTCATCATCTTCGATGAAATCAATTTCTTTGTCTTTTTCATGTATTTCATCATCGAAGTCCTCTTCATCGTCCCTCGCAGTCACGAACTGATCCTCTGATGCATTCAGTGAAAATTCAGATGCCGCTCTGTAACCTGATATGCTGTGCTCCGTCGAGCCAGCGGATTCATCTAATGTGTGGTGATCTGTACTGGGACTCATTGCAGGAATCGACTTTTCGCCATTTCCAGCTTTTATGGATGCTAAGTATTGGGCGTCGAAGTCCTTAGGAGGATAATTCATTGCATGTCCTCCTCTTCAAAAATAACTTGCAGGATTTCAAGGTCGCGGGGCAGCAGGGGGGAGTTACGCCGTTGGTACCTAGACGCCTCTCTGATTAGCTCTGGATCGTCCCAATTGTCCAAGATAGAGCTGATGATTTTGAGCTCCGTGCTGAAGGTGTTGCTATAGTCCGATTCACCTTCTTGCGGGTCGTCCAAAATCTCCTCCAAGTGGATCTGACGCTGAATGAGGAATGGAGCGGAGTCATCGAAGATGTTGCACTGCTTGCAATGTAGGCAGTTCCTGATGCTGTAACAGCGCTCGCCAGGTTTCACATAATTTCGTGCTCCAGGCCACGTTGGGTTACGTTGATTCATGCAAGCCCAAAGTGCCTTCTCCATGCCTGGAATATGAAAAACCTTCATAGGTAGGTCTACTGCCTTAACTTCAGCGTAACCGAGCAATCCCTGATATTGACCTTGACGGAAGAGATCCAACAGCGTTTCAAGCTCGGAGCGTAGTCGTTGCTTAGCAGCTCTCAAGGCTTCTGGAGAGCTGGTGTAGTGCTCATCTGTTACTAGTAGATCCGCATGCCCCATTTGCAGCGCAAGCAGGCCCAGGCTCGCCCCGTGCTCCTGCTGTTGCTGATACGCCCAAGTAGCTCTCAATCGTTTAGTTAGTTGAGAGGTCTTGGTTAAACGTTCGCCCTTCTCATAAATAGGATACTCACGCAAAAATTCGGTCACGCCTTGGTTAAACGCTTTGCTGTAAGCAATTGATGTATGTCTTCCACCTCTCATTCCCCAGTTTTTCTTTTCCTTAATGCACAGAAACAACTGATTGAGGTCGTCCTCGGTCATAATGAAGGGAATGGCATCAAATGCCAATCCAGCTAATGGCTTTGATAACTCGTTCGCAAGCTTCACAAGATTGTAGCTGGAGTATGCATCGACTTTACTGCTGACTGCTATTATCTCCTTCGGGGCATAAAATGGCTTGCCGATCCCTTGCGAACGGTTTTTTTCTGACTGAATGACAGCTACCGCTTCTTTCACTGCACCTGTTAATGGGTGTTCAAGATTTAAAAAGTCAATGGCAAGAACGGTTTCCTTGTTCCAGTTAGATTGCAGCATGATAAACATTACTATACAGGCCATATCAACGATAGACGGATAGTACATTCTAAGAAATTCGTCGGTATTGCTGACTTGGATGGGGTACTTTTTGTGGCGAAAATGCGTAAGGCGCAGCAGTATAACGTCAACAATGTTTTTGCATGTTTTTAAGGACATATTGGCTTCAAAGGTATATCTCGAGGCTAACTCTTCCTTCGAAATATACATTGGGAAGCCATTTTCAAGGAATGTCTTTACCAATCTTGCTGGATCTGGGTTCCAATGGTGGAATAATCTAGCTTGGAAATGATCCTTTGGATTTTCAACACTATATTGCGAGCCTTCGGCTTCGTAGATCTTCATAATCTTCGAGCGGATCTGTTTTCCTTGAAGTAGGCCCTGGAGCTCTTCATCATTACTAGCTTTGATGCGCCATCTAATTGGCAAATTTAGAAGCGGCAGTTCGTTGTCGAGGCACATTTGTACCCATTCGAAAAATTCAGCTCGCGAGTATTTTCTGTTAACAGGAGCGAGAACCTCTTCCATTGTGTAGGGATGAGCGGATTCGACATGTTTTCGAAACTCAATTTTTTCGTAAAGTTTATTCACATGCGTTGTAAGCGCGTATTTAACCGCATCATACGTGCCGTCTATCAGGGGGCTGGTTGCCTTCGGATTTCGCGCCTCGGTTCGGCCCACACCCAAATTCAATTGAGGCAAATCAAGTCCCAAGTTTGCAGCAGCATGAAGCATTGATCCAAGATTGCTGGCTATCGAGTCTGGATGCCCATTTTCAATTGCCCAACTACGGAATCGAGAAAACAAGCTGTGCGTGATCTGCCCATAATGCCAAAGCTTAAAAGGTTCTGAACAAGTCTTGTTGTACTCTATAGCGAAATCAAAAAAAATACTGATGCCACCACGAGGTGATGACACTACCCCGCGCCTATGAGTCCTTGCGAAAATCGTCATGACAAGGTGCATCGCTATGCAAATATGCTTGTTTACATCCCAAAAATGGTGCCCTTGATAACTGCACTCAATATTAAAGCCGTCAAGGGTAGTAACCAATTCGTACGGGCTTTCAGTAATTGGCTTGAATAGACCATGCACGCTTCGTGGTGTTAATGGTTTTATTGTTTTACTCATTAGGCTTGGCCGCGTCAAAGAGTGGACTTGATGGTCGTCCAGGCAGCGTTAACTGCCCGTTCGTATTCATCGAGCGTGCCTGTGTTGTAAATGGTCAGATCGCCCTCTTTGATGGCAATCCCGCTTTCTGAGGGGTGTGGGTTAACTGCTTTTGCGCTTGGGCGAATTATGTGCCAAATCTCACCGCCGAGTTTACGAATATAATCGGCTTCGTTCTCGAATCGAATGTCTTTGATGATAATTAAAGATTTGCCACTAAGGTTGATCTCGCTTTTGTAGATTTTTTTTTCTGCGGTGAGTTTAAGGTTCTCAGTCAGTTGTTTTTCGTTTTTAAATTTGTGTTTGGTGTTTTGAATATTCATGTGAGCATTCACATGTGATTGGTATTGTGTGTCAAAATTAGGAAAGTCCCGATGAACCAGTGCCTTGATGTGTTCTACCAGCTCTGCAGGAGTAGCCTCCCACAGCTCGTCCTCAATGTGTTTGGCTTCGTTCAACTGTGAATCAGAAAGGCCAAAAATCGCTTGAGTAGCGAGAGTGAAGGGGCTGTTGGGATTATTCAAGGTAGCCGTTATGTTCGAGGAAGCCGGGGTCTCCCTGCAGGCTGGGGCTGTGGCGGATGAGATAACAGGTTGATGGTTGATCTCGCGGTCAGCACGCTTCAACCAGTGCAACGGATCACGCTCCCGCATCCACTCAGTACCTACATGTTGAAACAGTTGCCGAGGTGAACGGCCCCAAGAGCTAAGAACTACCTCTTTTGCGTTATCATCCCAAGTCTCTGTTTCCGTTAGGCCGAATAGCGCCTTGCAGCCTTCCTTCAAAGGATCAGCCAACGCATAGGTCGCTACCTCTGGATGGGCCATAAGAAGGGCAGCTGCAGTGTCCTTCCCTGAGCGGGCTTTGGCGGCAAGGCCGAGGATCTTTCTCATCGGTGAATCTCCTGAATGGCCCGGATCTATTGGGTTCTGGCGGTTAGCAAGTCGGTTTACATATAAAGGTATTACGAAGTATATCATGGTGTTTACATTGGACTCTATTCCGAAACAAGATGCCACCTACGCCTATCAGGGCGGTGGCCGGGGCTTGTCTCACGAGCGTATCGCAGCCCTGGAAACTTTTGTGCAAGGTGCGCTGCGTCCTGATTTGACCCTGGTATTTGATTTGCCGATCGAAGTCGGCATGGCCCGGGCCAGTGCCCGGGGTCGGCTGGACCGTTTTGAACAGGAAGGTCGCACCTTCTTCGATGCGGTGCGCAATACCTACCTGGAGCGCGCCAAGGCTGAGCCCGGGCGTTATCGCCTGATTGATGCCGCACAAACCCTGCAACAGGTGCAGGGCCAACTGGATGCCTTGTTGCCAGAACTGTTGGGCATGCACCGTGGCTGAGGCCTATCCGTGGCAAGACAACCTGTGGCAGCAAATGGCCGGGCGGGCGCAGCATGCCCATGCCTATCTGTTGCACGGGCCTGCGGGCATTGGCAAGCGGGCGCTGGCCGAGCGCCTGATGGCCAGCCTGCTGTGCAAGCAGCCGGTGGGGCTTGAAGCCTGTGGGGCATGCAAGTCCTGTTCATTGCTGGCGGCTGGCAGCCATCCCGATAACTACATTCTTGAGCCTGAAGAGGCGGACAAGGCAATCAAGGTCGATCAGGTTCGCGATCTGGTCAGCTTTGTGGTGCAGACTGCCCAATTGGGTGGGCGCAAGGTGGTGCTGGTCGAGCCGGTGGAGTCGATGAATATCAACGCTGCCAACGCCTTGCTCAAGAGCCTTGAAGAGCCGTCGGGCAACACCATCTTGCTATTGGTCAGCCATCAGTCCAGTCGGCTGCTGCCGACCATTCGCAGTCGTTGCGTACAGCAGGCCTGCCCGCTGCCGAGCGAGGCGTTGAGCCTTGAGTGGCTGGCCGGGGCCTTGCCCGACGCCAGTGATGCTGAGCGTGCCGAACTGCTGACCCTGGCTGCAGGTTCGCCACTGGCGGCCGTCAAGTTGCAGGCCCAGGGTGTTCGCGAGCAGCGGGCTGCGGTGGTGGAGGGGGTGAAGAAGCTGCTCAAGCGCGAGCTGTCAGCCAGTCAATTGACTGAAAGCTGGAAAGCTATCCCGCTGCTATTGCTGTTTGACTGGTTCTGCGATTGGTCGAGCCTGATCCTGCGTTATCAGCTGACCCAGGACGAAAACGGTCTGGGGCTTGAAGATATGCGCAAAGTGCTGCAATACCTGGCGCAGAAGACCCCACAGGGCAAGGTGCTTGATATTCAGGACTGGATTCTTGCCCAGCGCCAGAAGGTGTTGAACAAGGCCAACCTTAACCGTGATTTGTTGATCGAAGCGCTACTGGTGCAATGGGCAGGCCTGCCCGGCCAGCGCTGATCTGATTGAATTGATAGACAGGTATTTTTTGTATGCTGGTTGACTCCCATTGTCATCTCGATCGTCTTGATCTGAGCGCCCATGACGGCTCGCTGGACGCCGCCCTTGAGGCTGCGCGTCAGCGGGGTGTGGGGCATTTTCTGTGTATCGGCGTCAGCGCCGACAATGCGGCCGATGTCAAAGCCCTGACCGAGCGCTATGCCGATGTGGATTGTTCGGTGGGCGTCCACCCGCTGGACGTGCAGCCGGGTGCAGCGCCGGCGCTGGACTGGTTGCTGGGCGAGTTGAATCACCCGCAGGTGGTGGCCATTGGTGAAACCGGTCTGGACTATCACTACGAGCCTGAAGCTGCCGAGTTACAGCAGTTGTCGTTCCGGGTGCACCTGCAGGCCGCTGAAAAGACCGGCAAGCCAGTGGTAATCCATACCCGTGGCGCCCGCGCCGATACCCTGGCCCTGCTGCGTGAAGCGGCATTGCCCCAGGCCGGAGTACTGCACTGCTTTACCGAAGACTGGGACATGGCCAAGGCGGCGCTGGACATGGGTTATTACATCTCGCTGTCGGGTATCGTCACCTTCCGCAATGCCGACGCCCTGCGCGACGTGGCCCGGCAAGTGCCTGCAGACCGCTTGCTGGTGGAGACCGACTCACCTTACCTGGCCCCGATCCCCTATCGCGGCAAACCGAACCTGCCACAGTACGTACGTGAAGTAGCTGAGTTTCTGGCCATGTTGCGCGGTGAGTCCTACGAGCGTTTCGCCGAGCAGACTACCGAGAACTTCAAGCGTCTGTTCCCGCTGGCTCGGGTTGCGCAAGCATTCTGATGTGGGAGCGGGCTTGCTCGCGATGCAGTCGACGCGGTTCCAATACAAACCGAGCTGGTGCGATCGCAGGCAGGCCAGCTCCCACAGTTGGTGTGTGATGCTTCTGAAATCGGCAGGCAAAAAAAAACCCGGGCTCTGGGGAATCCGGGTTAAGACCATTAGGAGTAAAACAAAGGCACACATTCCGTTGCTGCCTAGATCGGCGAAACACTTTGGGGGGGATGTTGCGCCGACATGTTAAGTATTGGTCAGCTTTGTCGAACTGCCAGTCACGATTGATCGTTTTTTAAACAGATTTGGAATACCCGAGCTTCGCTTGAGTGCTCATTTTGCCTTGGGTAAAACGTTTGAACCCAACGATATGCAGGATGATCCGTGCAATTTAGCGTGACTAATGCATAATACTCCGCTTCGATTTTGACCCCAACAGACCTTTTCTTATGCACAAAGAACCCCGTAAGGTCCGTGAGTTTCGTCGCCGCGAGCAAGAAATTCTCGATACCGCGCTCAAGCTGTTCCTCGACCTGGGTGAAGACAGTGTCACCGTCGAGATGATTGCTGATGCCGTGGGTATCGGCAAAGGCACGATCTACAAGCATTTCAAGTCCAAGGCCGAGATCTACCTGCGCCTGATGCTCGACTATGAGCGTGATTTGAACGAGCTGCTGCATTCCGCCGATGTGGATAAAGACAAGGAGGCGCTGTCCCGTGCCTACTTTGAATTCCGCATGCGCGATCCGCAGCGCTACCGGCTGTTTGATCGCCTTGAAGAAAAGGTGGTCAAGGGCAACCAGGTACCTGAACTGGTCGAAGAACTGCACAAGATCCGCGCCTCCAACTTCGAGCGACTGACCCTGTTGATCAAGGGTCGCATCAGTGAAGGCAAGCTCGAAGACGTGCCGCCTTACTTCCACTATTGCGCGGCCTGGGCCTTGGTGCACGGCGCGGTGGCGCTGTATCACTCGCCGTTCTGGAGCAATGTGCTGGAAGATCAGGAAGGCTTCTTCCAGTTCCTGATGGATATCGGCGTGCGCATGGGCAACAAGCGCAAGCGCGACACCGACACCCCGGCAGTAGAGTAATCAGGGCCGGTATTCGCCTTCTTTGCTTATGGTCTTGAGGCTTATACTGAAGCTTGGGTCTTGCAAAAACCTGATTTATGAGTCAGGTTTTGCAGCGGCCCATTTTCCCCGCGCCGGAGTGATCCATGATCGTCGATCGCCAAGGCAGACGTTTTCGCAATTTGCGTATCAGTCTGACCTCTGCTTGCAACTACGCCTGCACTTACTGTGTGCCCAACGGCAAGCGGCTGGTTGCGGCGCAGGATGAGTTATCGGCCGAGGCCATGGTGCGTGGGGTGGCCTATCTGATTGAAGCGGCGGGCATCGAACGCCTGCGCATAACCGGCGGCGAGCCGCTGGTCAGCCCCAAGCTTGAAACCTTTATGCGCGAAGTCGGCCAGCTGGGCTTGAGTGATATCAGCCTGACAACCAATGGCCAGTTGCTTGCGCGCAAATTGCCCTTGCTGGTGGAGGCGGGCATTCGCCGTCTTAACGTCTCTCTCGATACCCTCGATGCCCAGGCGTTTCGCAGCATAGCCCGTGGCGGCGATTTGCCTACCGTGCTCGACGGTATGCAGCAGGCCCGCGAAGCGGGAATCAAGATCAAGGTCAATATGGTGCCTTTGCGCGGGCAGAACCTGGATCAGGTCATGCCGCTGCTGGATTACTGCCTTGAGCGCGGCTACGAGTTGCGTTTTATCGAGCTGATGCGCATGGGTCATCTGGCCAGTGACGGTAATGCCTTCCTGCAGCAGTTTGTCAGCCTGCAACAGTTGCTGTCGTTGATTGGCGAGCGATATGAATATCAGCAGGCAGATGCGCCAATCGATGCCACGGCGGTGCGCTACCAGATTCCGGGCCACGGTTATTTCGGCGTAATTGCCAACGAAAGCGTGCCGTTTTGCCGAACTTGCTCGCGCCTGCGCCTGTCTTCCACAGGGTGGTTGCACGGTTGCCTGTCTTCCAGCAATCGCCATTATGTGGGTGATCTGCTCAACAAGCCGCGCCATCAGGCGTTGCCAGCGCTGCAAGGTTTGCTGATGAAAGCCCTGGGTGACAAGCAGGATGTGGCTTTCTCCGGTGGTGCCACGGTGATGAAAATCATTGGCGGCTAATTCTGTCTTGTGAGGGAATCAGGTGTGGGTAGCGCCGCAAAACCTGTTGCAGCTGGCTTGCCTGCGATGCAGGCGATCTGGTCTGTCAGGCAAACCGCATTGATTCCATCGCGAGCAAGCCCGCTCCCACAATGCCCTAGCAAGTAAGCTGTGTTCTGCGCAAACTGGCGCGCAATCTGCATTACGCGACTATTCGCCGGTTTTCTGTCACCGGCCATCGGGAGAACGGGATGCGTGGTCTGATTGTGTGGCTGGCTTTTTTGGCGCTGGGCGGATGTATGACGGTCAGCGATCTGGGTGAAGGTGCGCGCTACCAGATGAGTGACGCGGGTCTTCTCGATCACAGCAATACCCGGCGCAGCAATTCGCTGCGCATCCAGCCCGATTCCTTTATCTATATCGCTCAAGGGCCGTTTGCACCCATCGGCGACCCTTACGTGCGGCCCAATATAGTGGCCGAAGAGGCCTTTAACGGATTTGTCGAATACTTCCCGATGGTGCGCCGCGCCAAAGCGCCCCTGGGGCTGGAGCAAGCGATGACCGAAGCCCGGGGCTTTGGCGCGCATTATTTGCTCTACACCCGCTTTGCCCGGGCCGACGACCGTATCGGCAACAGTGACGAATGGCTCGATCAGGAAGAAATCAGCCGACTGGGCATCGACAGCGGTGTCATTCAGGTGATGCTGATCGAGACCAGTACCCAATACTTGATCGATACCGCCACCATCCGCAGTCGCGGCGGTTTGCTGACGTTTCATGACAACAAACCTGCCGACTTGATCGGCCCGCCGCTCGCCAAGTACGCCCGCAGCTTGATAGGCTTGAGCGATGAATAAGTCGAGGAGAGCACCATGAGCGAACCGGTAGACGTCAGCAATTTGTTGGCGCAAATCCCAAAGGCCGACAAGGGCCTGCCGCCCGTTCATTTGTGGGATACCGCGTTTTGCGGCGACATCGATATGCGTATCGCCCGGGATGGCACCTGGTACTACATGGGTACGCCGATTGGCCGCAAACCCATGGTCAAGCTGTTCTCGACCATTATCCGTCGCGACGGCGATGATTATTTTTTGATCACTCCGGTAGAAAAGGTCGGCATCAAGGTTGATGACGCACCCTTTGTCGCGGTTGCCGTGGAAGTTGAGGGTGAGGGGGAGCAGCAAGTGCTGCGCTTTACCACCAATGTCGACGAGTTGATCAGTGCCGGCAGCGAACATCCGCTGCGTATCGTCATTGACCCGCAGACCCAGGAGCCTGCGCCTTACGTGCATGTGCGGCGCAATCTTGAAGCGCTGATTCACCGCAATGTGTTCTACCAATTGGTCGAACTGGCGGTGGTGCGCGAAGTTGACGGCCAGCGTTGGCTGGGCGTGTGGAGCGGTGGGGAATTTTTCCCGATCGGGCTGGAGCCTTAAGTCGCTCAAGGGAAGCCAGAAAACCGGCTGCCGTTGAGCGTTCTGTCAGCCTTTAGGCTTTCAGGGTTTTCATATCGATCACAAAGCGGTATTTCACGTCGCCTTTGATTACGCGTTCAAAGGCTTCGTTGATATTTTTGATATCGAGCATTTCGATGTCGCAGGTAATCCCGTGTTCAGCGCTGAAATCGAGCATTTCCTGGGTTTCGGCGATGCCACCGATCAACGAGCCGGCCAGTACACGGCGCTTGAACACCAGGTTGAAGGCGTTCAGTGCCGGCTCAACCGGTTCGATCAAACCCACCAGAATATGCACGCCGTCAAACGCCAGGGTTTCGAGGTACGGGTTGAGGTCGTGCGGCACCGGAATGGTGTCCAGCAGGAAGTTGAAGCTACCGGCCGCGGCTTTCATTTGCTCGGGATCGGTGGACACGATCACATGGTCGGCACCTTGACGGTAGGCTTCTTCGGCCTTGGCCTGGGAGCGGGTGAACAGGGTCACTTCAGCGCCCATGGCCTTGGCAAACTTGATGCCCATATGGCCCAGGCCGCCCATGCCCAGAATGCCGACCTTGTCGCCCGGCTCTACGCCGTAGTGTTGCAGTGGCGAAAAGGTGGTGATGCCGGCACACAACAGTGGTGCAGCACTGGCCGGGTCGAGGTTTTTCGGGATGCTCAGTACGAAGTGCTCGCTGACGACCATATTGCTAGAGTAGCCACCCATGGTCAGCGTGCCATCAATGCGGTCCGGGCTGGCGTAGGTCTGGGTCATGCCTTCCAGGCAGTATTGCTCCAGGTCTTCCTTGCAAGCCGAGCAGGTGCGGCATGAATCGACCATGCAGCCCACGCCGACAATGTCGCCGACTTTATGCTTGGTGACTTTGTCGCCAATGGCTGACACCTTGCCGACGATTTCATGGCCCGGCATCAGCGGGTAAGTCGCGAAGCCCCAGTCATTGCGAGCCTGGTGAATGTCGGAGTGGCAAACGCCGCAGTACAGCACTTCGATCGAGACGTCGTCCGGTCGCGGTGCGCGGCGGTTGAACTGCATGGGCGCCAGTGGCGCCTTGGCATTCTGGGCGGCATAACCGATAGCGTTATAAGTAACAGTGGACATGAGAACCTCGCGAAACGTTGACTGTGAACAGGGCGCAATTTTGCGCTTGGAAGTCTTTCAGGACTATGACGATTCCTCCGCCTGTCATGCCTAATACTCCGGATTGACGGGCTGGCTGTCGCTTTATTGACCAATTCTGCGAAGATGCGGCTGTCTATTCCTCTTGTGAACTTCTCTCCATGCTTTTGACCCGTCACCGTGACGAGAACGCCGCGCTGGTGTCTTTGATCGAACCGCTGGCGACACAAACCGGTTTTGTGTCGACCTTGTTGCCTGAAGTCCGGGTGGTTTCTGCCTGTCGGGTGGTGGCCCGGATGCCGCAGATTTATGAGCCTAGTCTAATGGTGATCGCCCAGGGCAGTAAGTTGGCCTATCTGGGTCAGCGCACCCTGGAGTACGGCGCAGGGCATTATCTGGTGCAGGCGCTGGCGGTGCCTTTTGAGTGTGAAACCTTCGCTTCAGAGGAGATGCCATTGCTGGGTGTTGCTATCAGCATTGATCGCGCCGTACTCGGGGAACTGGTGCTGGCCATGGGCCTGGCCCCTGACCGCAGTGCGGTGGCACAAACCCCGGAGTCGATGACCTCGGCGGTGCTGGATGATGATATGCGCCAGGCAGTGGAGCGTCTGTTGCGTTGCCTGCATGACCCGCTGGAGTGCCGGATCATGGGGCAGGCACGGCTGCGCGAAGTGTTGTTCGCGGCATTGCGTGGTCCGCAGGCAGGCGTGTTGCGGGCGCTGGTCGAGCAGCAGGGGCAGTTTGCCCGGGTGGCGGCGTCATTGAGTTACCTGCACGAGCACTTCGCGCAGCCGCTAAATGTCGAAACACTGGCTCGTTGCGCCAATATGAGCGCGTCCACCTTTCATGAGCATTTCAAGCGCAGCACCTTGCTCTCGCCGGTGCAGTACCTTAAGCGCCTGCGCCTGTTGCGGGCGCAGCAGTTGCTGTTGAGTGAAGGGCTGGGTGTGGCGCAGGTGGCGGAGCGGGTGGGCTATCAGAGTACTTCGCAGTTCAGTCGCGAGTACAAGCGCTACTTTGAGCGCAGCCCGGGGCATGAAGGGGTGGGGTGTTAGCAACTGCGCCGGATTTTGTGCCAGCGGGATTGCTCGCGATGCAGGCGCTGCGGTCTGTCTGGACGACTGCGCTGATGCAATCGCGAGCAAGCCCGCTCCCACAAGGGGTAGATGTATAAGCCCACACAATAAAAAGGCTCCCGAAGGAGCCTTTTTTGACTTACATGTTCGGGTAAGTCGGCCCGCCGCCACCTTCCGGGGTTACCCAGGTGATGTTCTGCGATGGGTCCTTGATGTCACAGGTCTTGCAGTGAACACAGTTCTGCGAGTTGATCTGGAAGCGTTTCTCGCCGCTTTCCTGGGTGATCACTTCGTATACGCCCGCCGGGCAGTAACGCTGCGCAGGCTCGTCGTAGAGCGGCAGGTTAACGCTGATCGGGATGCTCGCATCACGCAGCTTGAGGTGGCACGGCTGTTCTTCTTCATGGTTGGTGCTGGAGATAAATACCGAGCTCAGCTTGTCGAAGCTCAGTTTGCCGTCCGGCTTCGGATAGTCGATCTTCTTGCAGTCTTTGGCCTGCTTGAGGCACGCATAGTCCGGCTTGGTGTCATGCAGGGTAAACGGCAGCTTGCCGCCGAAGATGTTCTGATCCATCCAGTTGAAGCCGGCACCCATGATCGGGCCGAACTTGTGCATCGCCGGGCCGAAGTTGCGGCTGGCAAACAGTTCGTCAAACAGCCAGCTGGCCTTGAACGCTTCAACGTAAGTGTCGAGTGCATCACCGCCTTCGCAGCCAGTCAGCAGCGAGTCGGCCACGGCTTCTGCTGCAAGCATGCCGGACTTCATCGCTGTGTGGCTGCCCTTGATCTTGGCCACGTTCATGGTGCCCAGGTCGCAACCGATCAGGGCGCCACCGTTGAACACCATTTTTGGCAGCGAGTTCAGGCCGCCTTTAGCCAGGGCGCGGGCGCCGTAGCTGATGCGCTTGCCGCCTTCCAGGTACTGTTTGAGCACCGGGTGATGCTTGAGGCGCTGGAACTCGTCGAACGGCGACAGGAAGGTGTTGCTGTAGGACAGGTCAACGATCAGGCCGACAACCACCTGATTGTTTTCCAGGTGGTACAGGAACGAACCGCCGGTGTTTTCGCTGCTGATAATGTCCAGCGGCCAGCCTGCAGTGTGCACCACCAGGCCCGGTTGATGCTTGGCCGGGTCGATTTCCCAGATTTCTTTCAGGCCGATGCCGTAGTGCTGACTGTCGGCGTCGCTGTCGAGTTTGAAACGCTCGATCAGCTGTTTGCCCAAGTGGCCACGGCAGCCTTCGGCGAACAGGGTGTATTTGCCGCGCAACTCCATGCCCGGGGTATACAGGCCTTCCTTGGGGTTGCCCTCGCGGTCAACGCCCAGGTCGCCGGTAATGATCCCGCGCACCACATTGTTTTCGTCGAACAGCACTTCCTGAGCAGCAAAGCCGGGGTAGATCTCTACACCCAGGTTCTCGGCCTGCTGAGCCAGCCAGCGGCACAGGTTACCCAGGGAGATGATGTAGTTGCCTTCGTTGTGCATGGTTTTAGGCACAAACAGGTCAGGCACCTTGGTCGCGGTGCTGTCACTGCGCAGTACATAGATATCGTCGCGGGTCACTGGAGTGTTGAGCGGAGCGCCCAGTTCTTTCCAGTCCGGGAACAATTCGTTCAGGGCGCGAGGTTCAAACACCGCACCGGACAGAATATGAGCACCGACTTCGGAGCCTTTTTCAACCACGCAGACGCTGATTTCTTTACCGGCTTCGGCGGCCTTCTGCTTCAGGCGGCAGGCGGCGGACAAACCGGCAGGGCCGGCGCCGACGATGACCACGTCGAATTCCATGTATTCGCGTTCCACAGGTTCTCTCCTACTCAAGGCTCAACGGTGTTTTTCTAATTGGAGGTTTGGCACTTCATCCATTATTCCCTCGACCCGAGGTGGAAGACGCAATGGATGACGCACCGCTCTCTCTATATGGGCGGGCATTATATCTACACCACTAACAGCGTCCAATACAAACGTTTGTTTGAATCTGCTGAAAGCCAGATAAATCAAAGACGCACGGCTTAAAACTGGCCCATTTGCTGTATTGACCGCAAAAGGCGTTCCGGTCAAGATACGAGCGGTTTTGCGCTCGCCGTAGGCTGATTGTTGGTTTCAAGAGCACCTCTAAAGACAGGGCATAGGCACAAGCCTGTAGGAGCCTGCCATTTTTTGAGCGGAGTTTACACGTCCTTTCGGTGGATGACTTGTTAGTCACATCGGACAGACGGTCGCACGGGGAATCGCCGGTACTCGTCTATAAGCAAAGCAACGATCTTTGGAGGTGCCCTTGTGCTGATGAGCATCAACCGCCAGGTTCGCCTAGGCGACTTTCTTTTCACCGGAGAGTAACGAGGAATCCATGAAGGTTCTTGTAGCTGTCAAACGAGTGGTCGATTACAACGTTAAAGTTCGCGTCAAAGCGGATAACTCCGGCGTTGACCTCGCCAACGTCAAGATGTCGATGAACCCCTTCTGCGAAATCGCTGTGGAAGAAGCCGTACGCCTGAAAGAGAAAGGTGTTGCGACTGAAATCGTCGTCGTCTCCATCGGCCCGACCACTGCTCAGGAACAGCTGCGTACCGCGCTGGCACTGGGTGCAGATCGCGCCATTCTCGTCGAGTCCGCCGAAGACCTGACCTCGCTGGCCGTGGCCAAGCTGCTCAAGGCCGTTGTCGACAAGGAACAGCCACAGCTGGTAATCCTGGGCAAACAGGCCATCGACAGCGACAACAACCAGACTGGCCAGATGCTGGCTGCGCTGACCGGTTTCGGTCAGGGTACCTTCGCTTCGAAAGTGGAAGTGGCAGGCGACAAGGTTGCCGTGACCCGTGAGGTTGACGGCGGCGCGCAAACTGTTTCGCTGAAATTGCCGGCAATCATCACCACCGACCTGCGTTTGAACGAGCCGCGTTATGCGTCCCTGCCAAACATCATGAAAGCCAAGAAGAAGCCGCTTGAAGTGCTGACGCCAGATGCACTGGGCGTTTCCACGGCTTCCACCAACAAAACCCTGAAAGTCGAAGCGCCAGCTGCACGCAGCGCGGGTATCAAGGTCAAGTCGGTGGCTGAACTGGTCGAGAAACTGAAAAACGAAGCGAAGGTAATCTAATCATGACTATCTTGGTAATCGCAGAACACGACGGCAAAACGCTGGCTCCAGCCACGCTGAACACCGTAGCCGCTGCCGCTAAAATCGGTGGCGACATCCATGTTCTGGTTGCAGGCCAGGGCATCGGCGCTGTGGCTGAAGCTGCCGCAAAAATCGCTGGCGTAGCTAAAGTACTGGTTGCTGACAATGCGGCTTACGCCCATCAGTTGCCGGAAAACGTTGCTCCACTGGTTGCCGAGCTGGGCGCTGGTTACAGCCACATCCTGGCTGCTGCCACTTCCAACGGCAAAAACATCCTGCCGCGCGTTGCTGCGCAACTGGACGTGGACCAGATCTCCGAGATTATCTCGGTCATCAGCGCTGACACCTTCACCCGCCCGATCTATGCCGGTAACGCCATTGCTACCGTGCAGTCCACCGCACCGGTAAAAGTGATCACCGTACGTGCCACCGGTTTCGACCCGGTAGCCGCAGAAGGTGGTTCGGCAGCCGTTGAAGCTGTTGCCGCGGTTCACGATGCAGGCACTTCGTCGTTTGTTGGCGAAGAACTGGCCAAGTCGGACCGTCCTGAGCTGACTGCCGCCAAAATCGTCGTTTCTGGCGGCCGTGGCATGCAGAACGGTGACAACTTCAAACTGCTGTACACCCTGGCTGACAAGCTGGGTGCTGCTGTTGGCGCATCTCGCGCGGCAGTGGACGCAGGTTTCGTACCCAACGATATGCAGGTCGGCCAGACCGGCAAAATCGTTGCGCCTCAGCTGTACATCGCGGTCGGTATTTCCGGCGCGATCCAGCACTTGGCGGGTATGAAAGACTCCAAGGTGATCGTTGCGATCAACAAGGACGAAGAAGCACCGATCTTCCAGGTGGCCGATTACGGTCTGGTTGCGGACTTGTTCGAAGCCGTACCTGAGCTGGAGAAGCTGGTTTAATCCAGTTGCTTCACTTATAAAGGGCCCGGTTATCGGGGCGGAGGGGAAGGGCGGGGCATTCAGTGCCTTGCGTATTCTTCACGGCCCGGGTAGCCGGGCTTTTTTATGCCTGTCAATTGTGCGGATGGAGCGTGGGGATATGGATATACGTCAGATCAGCAGGCTGCTGGTGGGTTTGGCATTCTTGCCATTGCTGTCCGAGGCGGCGGGCAAGTGTGAGCGCTTGATCGTCACTGGCAGCCCCGATGCGCCACCTTATCTGTGGCGTGATCCTGGCGACCCGGCGCATTTGATCGGCGCCAGTGCCGACCTGATACAACAGGCGGGCCAGGAGTTGGGGGTCAAGGTTGAGGTCCTGTATGGCGGCAAGCGCGCCCAGGCGCAGGACGAAGTGCGCACCGGGCGCATGGACATGCTGCTCGATGCGCCGCTGACGGTCAGCGGGCTGTCGTCGTTCGACTACATACACCCGCCGCTGGTGCGTAACGACTACCTGGTGTGGACGCGCAAAGATTCGACCCTGGTGTACGAAACGCCCGCAGACTTGCACGGGCATAAGGGCGCAGTCTCGGAAAAAGCCCGTTTAAGCGAAACCTTCAACGAGTTTGCCGAGCACCAACTGACCCTGGAACGCCAGCCCGGCCTGACCCAGGCTTTTCAGAAGTTGCTGCTTGGCCAGGCCGAGTACGTCCTGGCCGGGCGCTACTCTGGTATGGCCACAGCGCAAACCCTGGGCATCGCCGATGACCTTTTGGCGCATCCGCAGCCCATTGATCAGCCGGGGCTGTTTTTGGCGGTTTCCCATGACTCGGCCTGCAATGAACCGTGGTTGCGCGGACAGCTCGCCAAAAAGATGACAGAATTGCCCGCCTCCGGCCTGACCGAGGCTGCATTGCAACGCAATCTAGAGCGGTGGAAAGCCCAGTTGCAACAACCGCTCAGCGCCCCAAAACAGTAGGAATCCCTAGTGACAATTCGACCTCTTTTCGCTGCCCTGGCCGTTTTGGCTCTGGCGGGTTGTGCAGCCGATCCTGCGCCGAATGAACAATTGCGTTTGACCGAACAAGCCTTGGAGCAAGCCAAGGCAGTGGGTGCAAAAGCCGATGATCTGGCTGAGCTCAAGCAAGCCGAAGACAAGCTGGCCCAGGCGCTGGCAGATATGGCAGATGAATCCTACAAAGACGCACGCATGCAGGCCGAGCAGGCCGAGCTTGATGCCCGATTGGCCGAAGCGCGCGTGCTGACGCAAAAAAGCCAGGAACAATTAAACGTGCTCAATACCCGCATCGCGCGCTTGCGCAAACAACTGGCGGAGGCGCAATGAGCCTCAAATCAGCAGGTTTTATGGGGGTGCTGGTTGTCGGCCTGACCGGTTGTGCCAGTCATCACAACAGCGAACAAGCCTTGCAGCAGGCCAGTACGGACTTTCAGGCCGTCAAGGAAGATACCAACGTGTTGCGTATCGCGCCCAAGGACGTGATCCGCTCCGGTGAATCCCTGGCCCGTGCCGACCGGTTGTCCAGCTACTGGGGCAGCGGCGAAGATGTTGCCCACTACGCCTACTTGAGTCAGCGCTATAGCGAAATCGCCCGTGAACACACCCAGCAGGTGCTTAACGAAGAGCGTGCGGCCAAGCTCGAACTGGAGCGTCAGCGCCTGCAACTGGCCTTGCGTGAAGCCAAGCTGTTGAGCGTTCAGCAACAGGGCCAATGGCTGGAAGAGCAAATCATCAGCCTGGCCACTACGCAGACCGACCGTGGCCTGGTCATGACCCTGGGCGACGTGCTGTTCGATACCGGCGAAGCCGACTTGAAAAACTCGGCCAACCGCACGGTGCTCAAGCTGGTGCAGTTCCTGCAATTGAACCCCAAGCGCATTGTGCGGATCGAGGGCTACACCGACAGCACTGGCGGTTCGGAAGATAACCTCAAGCTGTCCCTGGCCCGTGCCCAGGCAGTGGCCGATGTGCTGATCGACCTGGGCATCGACGAAAAACGCATTCAGGTGGAAGGTTATGGTGACCAGTACCCGGTGGATGTAAACGCCAGCGAACGCGGCCGGGCGCAGAACCGCCGTGTTGAAATCGTCTTTTCTGACGAAAAAGGCCAATTGGGCGCTGCGCGCTGAAACCGGGTATGTATCCACTGTGGGAGCGGGCTTGCTCGCGATTGGAGCGGCTCGGTGTACCAGACGGACCGCATTGCTGCCATCGCGGGCAAGCCTCGCTCCCACAACAGCATTATCCGCACCCATACAGTTCCCCCCGCACTCGGGGTGTACGGCTTAGATAAGTGACAACTGTGCCCGTACACTTCTAAACTGTTCCGGTATTGTTCCTCATAAAAACAAAGCCTGAACATCGAGTGCCGCGCCATGACCAATCTTTTGCTCTATCAACGCATCGCTCAGCAGTTGGCTGAGGATATCCGGCGTGGCGTTTATCAGCCGGGCGAGCGTGTGCCCTCGGTGCGCAAGATGAGTTCACAGCTCAATGTCAGCCATGCCACGGTGTTGCAGGCTTACGCCAACCTGGAAGACCAGGGCCTGATCCGGGCCCGACCGCAGTCCGGCTACTATGTGCACCAAACCCCGGCCCTGACCGCTCCCACCCCGGATATCGCCCGTGTTGAGCGCCCGGGCCTGGTCACCCGCAGTAGCATTATTCAGCAAGTTCTGGTCGAGTCCCGTCGTGAAGGCGTATTCCCGCTGGGCGCGGCGGTGCCCAGTGTCGACTACTTGCCAGTACGGGCGCTGCATCAGCAACTGGCCAAGGTCACGCGCTTTCACAGCCCGCGGGCATTCAGCTATATGTTCAGCCCCGGTTTTGAGCCTCTGCGCCGCCAGGTAGCAATCCGCATGCGTGATGCTGGCGTTGTAGTTGACCCTTCAGAAGTCATCATCACCCACGGCTGCGTCGATGCCCTGCAAATGTCGCTGCGCGTGCTGACACGCCCCGGCGACCTGATTGCGGCGGAGTCTCCGACCTATTACGGTCTGCTGCAACTGGCTGACTTGCTGGGTTTGAAAGTCATCGAAATCCCCAGCGACCCGGCCACCGGCATGAGCCTTGAGGCCCTGCAACTGGCCGCCAATCAATGGTCGATCAAGGCCCTGGTGTTGACCACGCGCCTGAGCAATCCGCTGGGCGGGACCATGCCCGAAGATCGGCAAAAGCAGTTGCTGCGCCTGGCTTCGGACTTTGATATCCAGATCGTCGAAGACGATATCTATGGCGAACTGATGTTCGAGGTCGGACGTACCAAGGCCCTGAAAGCCTATGACCGGCTGGATCGGGTGATCTACTGCTCGAGCTTTTCCAAAACCCTGTCGCCCGGTGTGCGGATCGGCTGGATGATTGCGGGCAAGTTCCAGCAGGAAATCCAGCGTCTGCAAACCTTCACTACTCACTCGGCGTGCAGCGTGACGCAGATGGGGGTGGCTGCTTACCTTGAAAATGGCGGTTACGACCGCCATTTACGTTATATCCGCCAGGAATACAGAAAAAACCTCAGTGCATTCCAGTTGGCTGTTCAACAGCATTTTCCGGAAGGCACGCAGATGTCCCGTCCCAGCGGAGGCTTTATCCTGTGGGTCAGCTTGCCGGGCCGGGTCAATACCCAGGAGCTGCATGTGCGAGCGCTGCAACAAGGCATCAGTATCGCCCCGGGGCTGATTTTCAGTAATACCGAGCAGTTCAACCATTGCATCCGGTTAAACTGCGGTACGCCCTGGAACCGCGAGGCCGAACGGGCCCTGATGACGCTTGGCATGCTTGCCAATCAGCTCTGCCAGGAAACTGCAGGCCTGTACGGTGGCTCGGCAACAGCTGGGGTGGCATATTGACTATAATTAACTTGTTAGCCTGTGCGTAAAGCGCGAGCATACGCACCTGAACCGATAAAGCTGTGGGAGTTATGAAAGCGACGTATTGTGCGAGTCTTGTGTTGATGGGTGTTTTAGGGGCGCTCAATGCGGTGGTTGCGACAGCAGCCCCGGAGCAACCTGCATCCACTTCTGCGCCCACGCAATCTGTCCAAACACCTGCAAAGCCTGCAGCCAGCGAGAAAAAGGCACCGGTTAAAACGCGTGCGCCGATTGCCTCCAAATCAAAGTCGGCCCATGAGATCGCCAAAAAGCGTTTGCCCGCGGCGAAGCTCGACTTGCGCCTGCCACCCGAGATGGTCAAGCAGTTGCGGCCCTTGGGCACAATCCCCATGCCGGCTCACAAACCGCTGTTGCCCAACATGTTTGGCGAAAAGCCGGCCGAAGAAAGCCCTTTCCAGCTCAACGGGCGTTTGCTCAGCAACGAAATGGACCTGCAATTGCGCAATGATTTTCGACGTAATGAAATCGAAGGTGCGGCGCTGGATTTCGAGTTCAAACAATAAGTGCCGAGCGCTGAAAAACGGGCTTCTAAACTGACTGTTCAGTCACTGCCATTAATCAGCACATTCTGCTGAACGGTCAATTTCAAACACCTGTTCCAGCGAGTACTATCCCTTGTCATCAACACACTTTGCCCCGAATCAGGAGCTGACTTCATGAATTGCCGTGAAGGCTGTGGCGCATGCTGCATAGCCCCTTCCATCAGTACACCGCTGCCCGGCATGCCTAATGGCAAGCCTGCGGGGGAACGCTGCCTGCATCTTTCTGTCGACTACTTGTGCGGTTTGTTCGGCCAGCCACAACGCCCTGCGGTGTGCGGCGACTTCAAGGCCGATATCGAGGTGTGCGGCAGCAATCGGGAAGAAGCGATCAACCTGATCGGCTGGTGGGAACAGGTAACCGCGGCATAGTGTGTTGGTCTCCAGTGAACAGACCTTCAACAATAAGGAATAAGACAATGGGTTCGTTGCATCGAGTGGCATTGGTATGTGGTTTGAGCGCTCTGCTGGTGGGCGTGGCTCAGGCTGAAGACTGGAAGGTCGCCAAGGATCAGGACGGCATCAAGGTGTCGCTGAGCGAAGTGGCCGGGTCCCAGTACAAGGCGTATCAGGGCGTGACGACCATCAAGGCGCCGTTGGCCAAAATCAGCAAATTACAGGAAGACGTGGCCAGTGCTTGTGCCTGGATCCATGAGTGCCAGTCGCAAAAATTGCTCAAGCATGAAGGCGACCAGAGCTGGACCTATACCCAGTTCAAAACCCCGTGGCCGGTAACCCCGCGTGATTCGGTACTGCTGGTAACTTCTGCTCAGGGCGCCGATGGCAGCCTGACCCGCACACTTAAAGGCCTGCCGACCTATATTCCGGAAGAAAAGGGCTTTGTGCGGGTTGCCCAGGTCAATGGCTTCTGGAAGCTGGTACCTAAAGGCGACAACCTCACCGAAGTGACCTATCAGGTACACACCGAGCCGGGTGGTAGCGTGCCTTCCTGGTTGGCCAACAAGTTTGTGGTCGATGCCCCTTTCAATACCCTCAAAGGGCTGAAAGAGCGCGCTGAAAAGCCGTAACCCACAGCAGTGCAAGCCGGGTCCTGGACAGCGCATCTGTCCGGGTACCGGGCGCGGGGTTTTCCGATAAACCATAAAACCTGTTGAAATTCATGGCTGGCCCCCTTGGCAGACGCCGCCCCGTGGAGCTACTCTGCATTCAGACCAGCGAAGTATTCGACTGGCTCTGATCTTGTTCGCTACATGCTTATTTCTTCCCTTGTCACGGCCATTTTGCAGCCAAAAGGGAAGCGCTGAATGTCTATCCATTGCGAGGAGGACGTTTCATGAGCACAGCCCATCAAGAAGACCTCAGCAGCTATGTGCTGCGCCGCATGAAAGAAGGCGGTTTTGACTTTTCACGTATCCATCCCATCGAGTTTTACGCGATCTTCCCGGATGAGGAGCGGGCGCGCAGAGCTGCAGGCAAATTTTGTGGTGAATCCCTGAATGCGCAAATCAACGTGCGTGATGACGGTGCCTGGAATCTGGAGTTGAGCAAAGTGATGTACGCCACCTATGGTGGCATCGGTGATTTCGAGCAGGACTTTGAGGCTGTTGTAGTGCCGCTGGGCGGGATTATCGAAGGCTGGGGCGTCAAGCAGGAGGTGCGTGGCCTGCTCAACTGAAATGCGTTTGATCAGTTCGCGGCTGGCCTCAGGGCTGGCCGTTTTGCTTTTTACCCCGGGTACCCAGCTCCGCGAAGACGTGCAGGGGCTGCACGTCTTCGGCATTTTGGCGGGTCTTTAGCCGATAACCTTGGTCAGGTTCGGCAAGATCAGCAGCAAGGTGGTCGCAAAGAGGATAAGTCCGGCCTGACGTACTTTCGTATATTTGAACATGGCTATCTGCCTTTTTTTGTTATTCCTGAACGACAATGCCTGCGTCAGGGCTCCACGCCTTGAAAACAAAGCGGCCCTGTCGACAGGCTTAACCTTAGAGTCCTCATAAGATAAGGCTTAGAACCCTTTCACATCATCCAAGTGCAGTAAGTTTCTAAAACGCTATTAGGTTTTTTGACCTTGCCCTGTCACCCCGCAGCTAGACGCAATGGGCTGTTTGAGAGGCGATATTCTTAGCGACCTACCGTTCGTCAGAGCGCTTTGTCCTTTACTGCCTTGTCCTACAAAAGTCTGCGGTTTTCGGGGCCTGGAGGGTAATTACTACGTTGAGTACTTGCCATGAAATGCCCTTTCAAGGCAGGCTCTGACGAGTTGTCATCATCACTTTCGCCTTTATCGTGCCAGGTACTTTTATGTCGCTACGCATCTGCATTCTGGAAACCGACATTCTGCGTCCAGAGTTTGTTGATCAATATCAGGGCTACGGGCAAATGTTCGTGCGCCTGTTCTCCACGCAGCCGATTGCGGCACAGTTCAGCGTTTTTAACGTGATGCAGGGCGAGTACCCGACTGATGACCAGACCTTCGATGCTTACCTGGTCACCGGCAGCAAGGCCGACTCGTTTGGCACCGATCCCTGGATCCAGACCCTCAAAACCTACCTGCTGAGCCGCTACGAACGTGGCGACAAGCTGCTTGGCGTGTGCTTCGGCCATCAATTGCTGGCGCTGCTGCTGGGCGGCAAGAGTGAGCGCGCCACTCAGGGCTGGGGCGTGGGCACCCATCAGTACAAACTTGCCGCCAGGGCGCCGTGGATGAGCCCTGTGGTCGAAGACCTGACACTATTGATCAGCCATCAGGATCAGGTCACAGCCTTGCCGGACAACGCTACGGTGATTGCGTCCAGCGATTTCTGCCCGTTTGCTGCCTACCACATTAATGACCAGGTACTGTGTTTCCAGGGCCACCCCGAGTTTATCCACGACTACTCGCGGGCCTTGCTTGACCTGCGCCAGGAGCATTTGGGCCAGCAGGTCTACACCAGCGGCATTGCTAGCCTGGATCAGGACCATCATGGCCGCACCGTTGCCGAGTGGATGATGCGTTTCGTGTCGCACAAGCCGCAAACAGTCTGACACCCGATTCGCATTGTGTAGGGTATTTGTGGGCGCGGGCTTGCTCGCGATACAGGCGGCGAGATCTGTCTGCTCACCATCGCGAGCAAACCCGCTCCCACAGTGAGGGTTACAACCAGCCAGACCGCTTGAAGCTGGTCCACAAGCCGGTCACCCCCAGCGCAATAAACCCCAGTACGCCGAAGTAACCGTAATGCCAGGTCAACTCCGGCATGTTCTGGAAGTTCATCCCGTAAATGCCCGCCACCGCAGTGGGGAAGGCCAGAATGGCCGCCCAGGCAGCGAATTTGCGTTGCACGTTGCTCTGGCGCGACGACTCCAGCAACACGACAATTTCAATCGTCTGGGTGGCGATATCACGCAGATTGGTGAGGTCTTCCATCTGGCGGGTGACGTGAATCTGCACATCGCGAAAATACGGGCGCATGTTCTTGTCGATAAAGGGGAACGTCAGGCGCTGCAGTTCTTCGCTGATCTCGACCATGGGCGCCACATAACGGCGCAGGCGCAGCACATCACGGCGCAGGCCATGCAGATGCACAATATCGGCCTCATTGAGGGCGTTGCCCATGATGCTTTGTTCGAGCTGTTCGATTTCGGCGTGGATCGCTTCGCTGACCGGCTGGTAGCTCTCTGTGACAAAGTCGAGCAGGGCATACAGCACAAAGTCCTCGCCATGCTCCAGCAGCAGCGGGCGCGCCTCACAGCGCTGGCGCACAGCCTTGTATGAGGCCGAATGGCCATTGCGGCTGGTGATGATATAGCCGTTACCGGCAAAGATATGGGTTTCGACAAACTCCAATTGGCCTTCATGGCGAATTGGCGAATAAATCACGATAAACAGCGCGTCGCCAAAGGTTTCGAGTTTGGGCCGGCTGTGTTGCTCAAGTGCGTCTTCGATGGCCAGTTCATGCAGGTTGAACTGGCGTTGCAAGTTGGTCAGCTCTTGCGCGTCGGGTTGCTCCAGACCAATCCAGACGAAGTGACCAGGCTTTTTGGCCCACTCACTACCTTCGTCCAGAGTGATATTGGTAACTTTCTTGCCTGCGCTGTAGACCGCAGCAGCAACAACTCTCCCCATAGTTCTAATCGCTTCTTCTTCAAAGGGTTATGGCACGAATATGCAGCTTAGCGTGCCTTGCCCCACTTTGAGTCGACAAACAGTCAGAGGTTCGGGTTCGAAGCGGTAGTGCTGCCTCCGGCCACAGGCGGCAACCTGCGGTTTTGCTGGCTCAGCAGTTCGCGGTCCATGGCCTCGATGCATTCGCGCATCTGCTCATGGCACTGCTCCATTAGCTGCGGGATATCATCCAGGGTCAGGCCTGCGGTCGGGATAGCTGGCAGGGAGCGAATCAGGATATCGGCACTGTGCCAGCGGTTGAGCTGAAAATGCTGGCTATAAGTGCTGACGCACACCGGCACAATCGGCACCCCGGCCGTGATGGCCATTTGAAAAGCGCCTTTTTTGAACGCCAGCAGTGTCTTGCCCATATTACGCGTGCCCTCCGGGAACACCCAGATGGACGTGTCCTTCTCTTGCAGGGTGCGGGTCGTGGTCAGCATCGACTGACGGGCTTTCTTGGCATTGCCCCGATCGATCAGCACATTGCCCGCCAGCCAGAACAACTGACCGAACAGCGGCACCCATTTCAGGCTCTTTTTGCCGATGCAAACAGTGCGGCGCGGCACCACATTACCGAACACAAACAGGTCGTAGTTGGACTGATGGTTGGCGATGACCACGCAGCTTTGTGGCTTGTCCATCAAGGGGCCGACTTCGGTCTTGAGCTTGTAGCCCAGGATCCAGCGGGACGGCCACGCATACAGGCGCGCGCACAAACGGCTGTTGTCCGGGTTGAAGGGACGACACATACCCAGCAGCACACCGAGTACGCCTGCGATCATAAAATGCAGACACATCAACAACATACGTATCGAAAGTAGCATTTACAGGCTCGCGAAAACTAAGGATGGCGCAGTGTACGGATGTGCACTGTATTCAGCAATTACCCCGATACAAGTAGGAGATAGCTGAATTTTTAGCATTTGTTTCAGCGAGCGTGCAGAGAGGCGGGCCAGAGGTGTTCAAGGATGTTTATGGCGGGGGCAGGGCGGGGCAAATCCCGACCGCAGGTTGCAGTCGGGATTGATCTTGCAGGGGCGCGATTTAGAGCGGATGCAGCCGATCTTCCTCGATCGCCTTGTCGAGGGTTTCCAGCAGTGCTTTGCGTACCTTGAGCTTGGTGTTCTTGTGGGCCTTCATATTGATCTTCTTCAACTGACGGGCCGCTTCAAGGGCTGCGGCCTGCAACTCTTCAGGCTTGACCACCTTGTCGAGGAAGCCTGCGTCTACCGCGGTGAGCGGGTTAAACATTTCGCCGTTGATCACCGAGCGATGGAAGGCCGATTTGCGCAGACGATCGCGGGCCAGTTCGATACCGGCGTGGTGCATGGTCATACCGATCTGAACTTCATTCAGGCCGATGCTGAACGGGCCTTCGACGCCGATGCGGTAATCCACCGACAGCAACAGGAAAGCGCCCTTGGCCACGGCATGGCCGCTGCAGGCGATCACCACCGGGAACGGATGCGCCAGCATGCGCCGGGCCAGGGTCGAGCCCTGTCGAACCAGCTCGATGGCTTGCTCGGGGCTGGCTGTCATCACCTTCAAGTCATAACCGCCGGAGAGAATGCCCGGCTGCCCGGTAATCATGACTACAGCGCGATCCTGCTCGGCCTGATCCAGCGCGGCATTAAAGGCCGTGATCACATCCGGGGAAATGGCATTGACCTTGCCATTGCTCAAGGTCAGCGTGGCGATACCGTCTTCCAGGTGGTAGGCAATCAAGTCACTCATGGCGCAAATCCTTGTAATGAAGTGGGGCAGACGTTACCCAGCCCTACGGCGCAGGTAAAGGGCCATGACTGACTGGTGAGTCATGCTATTGGCCTCATCCTTCTATATAGAGGGCAGCCCGCCAGCGATTCAGGGGGAACAGGCAAAGCTGACGAGCCGGAATTTGGCAGAATCGCCCCACTGGGGCCAACCACCAAAAGGACTATTTTCGTAAGCGCATGAAAATTCTGAAAAAAACATTTGTCATATCGAAAGCTTTCGACTACATTAGCGCGCCTCGACAGACAGAACTTGTTTGAAGAGATACGGTGAAGTGTCCGAGTGGCTTAAGGAGCACGCCTGGAAAGTGTGTATACAAGAAATTGTATCGAGAGTTCGAATCTCTCCTTCACCGCCACATTAAGTAAACGCAAACCCCTGATTTTCCTAGAGAAAGTCGGGGGTTTGTGGTTTCTGGCGTCTGAAAAAGGGCGATATGGGACCAATATGGGGCTTGAGTGCTTCATTGCCTTACCCGTCAATACCTCAATGCTCGATAGTTGGGATTCGTAGCCCTCGCCCCCTCACTCCCGCAAATTCTTAGGCTTCCACCCAGTCAGTACGGCCTGCCAGCGGTAGTACTCAAGCCCCCTTTGCTTAGTCCATGACGTGAACTAATCTGGTTGTGCTGGCCACCATCGGCAGGTTGCGACATGCAGACCCATAACATTCATGCAGCGAAAACGCAGTTTTCACAGCTTGTTGATGCGGCAGCGGGCGGGGAGATCATCATCATCGCCAAGGCAGGCGTGCCAGTGGCCAAGCTGGTTCCTATTACAGCCCCCAAGCGCCGCGGGATGCTCGCTGGGGTGACATTCAGCACCGAGGCTTCGGGCACTCTCGATGCTGAAATAGAGGGGCTGTTTGAGGGCAAGGCATGAGGTTATTGCTCGACACTCATATCCTGATCTGGGCAGCGATCGGCGACGACAAACTGTCCAAGGCTGCTGCCCAGCTTATCGACGATGAGGTCAATACCCTGTATTTCAGCGCAGCCAGCATCTGGGAGCTGACCATCAAAGGCGCCGAGCGCACCGGAGTTATTCCAGCTAGTGCTGATGGAAGGCGGTCGCACTTTAGAGCCATCCATACAGGCTACAGGGCTCTCAGGTGAAGGCTATCGGATAGCAATTTTGACTCGCTTCGGGGTAGTGACGTGCTTTATGCCCAGGCGCGGGCCATCGTCCCCCCACCTCGCCTGCGGGCTAATAGGTCTTTTTTCCGCAGTCCTGCACCAAGCTGATAGGAGGAGGTTATATGTTGAGTGCCATCTTAATAAAAGGAAAAATCCTTCAGTAATTACGTGATTGTCCGGCATAACTGCAGTGTTGCCCCTGTTAGCGTTCTCCACACTATGCGATCAATGGAGAAGAGAGCATGCCGGATTCATCCAGGCTCAAGGCCAGCAAGGCACTTAACGGCCCATTCGCTGTGCTGTTGTACGGTAATTATTGTGTTTTCAGGCGCCTGCATGCCCGCGATGCATTGGACGGAGTGTCAAATGAGTCCAATGACTGCAACGTCGGGTCAGGAGTGTGTTTGTGATCAAGCCGTTTGAACGGGTTTATTTGAGTGAAAAACACTCTGGACGCCAGGGCGGCGACAGAAAGAAAAGTGGCCACGATAACCAAGGCAGTGGAGCGCCGCCAGGCCCTCCAGGAGATGATAAATTGCAAAGCCGGGTTGATGCACTGGAAAAAGCGCTCCCCGAGATCCGCGAACGGATCGTACGGGTAGAGACCAAACTGGACGGTATTGAAAAAAACATGGCCACAAAAACGGACTTGGGCGAACTCCGAGTATCGATGGCTGAGTTGAAAACCTGCGTTATTGAAGGGTTCAACAACCAGACCAAATGGTTTGTAGCCACGGCCGTTGTACTGGCAGGTATCGCGTTTACTACAGCTCGTCTGATGCTCTGAACGCAGGTGTTTAGCCTGCATAAGGCATAGGTGCAGATGATCAGAGGTGTGAGCTTACTGATAGATAATCAGGAAATCCGTACGACACTTCACATCCACGAAAAGTCAGAGAAAGCCCTGTTCAAATCGCCGAAGCATTGCCGTAGAACCCACACCGCCTACATTCAATCATCTGAAAAAAAGCCAGAAAAATAGCCGACTGCATATAAGTCCATCGGCTATTTTCTGTTCGGGCATTACGAGTGCAGCAGTTTCTGCGCGCGTTTTTCGGCCAGATGGGCAAACACCAGTCGACCAATCAGAACCAGCAGGGTCAGTGATATCAGTACCACGGAGATGGCCGCAACACTCGGGTCGACGTTGTCGCGCAAGCCGCTCCAGATTCGTTTGGGCAGGGTGTCGACGTTGACGCTGGTGATAAACAGCGTCACCGCGACCTCTTCCCACGACAGGGCAAACGCCAGCAATGCGGTGGAGGCGATGCCCAGTTTCAGGTTGGGCAGGATCACCATAAAGGTGGTTTGCATCAGGCTGGCACCGAGGTTGCGTGACGCCAGTTCGATGCGCCGGTCAATCTGGCTGAGGGCAACCAGCATGGTCACCACGCCATACGGTACCACCATGATGACGTGGGCAATGACCACGCCTGGCAAGGTGTCATAACCCATGCCCGGGGCGAAGCGCCCTAGTTTGGTTTCCATAAAGTACAGCACCAGTGCCGAGATGACCGGCGGGATCGCCATCGGCAACAGCACCAGACCGATCAGGGCCGTGGCCAGTTTTGAGCGCATATACCAGATGCCGAGGCTGAAGCTGGCGGCCAGTAAGGTGGCGACCACGCTGGTGGCGAAGGCAATGGTCAGGCTCTGGCTGATGGCATGCAGCCAGTCGGGGTTGCTGGCCAGTGCTTCGTAATGGCGCAGCGACCAGTTGCCCTCTGGCATCGACAGGAAGCGTTTGCTGGTGAAGGACACCGGAATGACCGTCAGCAGCGGGAACAGCATAAAGGCCATGGCGATGACGGCCAGTAGCCGCGTACTCAGGCTTGTGCGATGGGTATTCATAAGTAACCTCAGCCGACCAGGCGGTTCACGCGGGTGATTTTCAGCAGCACCCAGATCAATGCACTGACCAGTGCCAGCAACACCACGCTCAGCGCTGCCCCCAGGCCCCAGTTACTGGTCTGGAACATTTGCAGGAACACGTATTCGGCGATCATCACCGTCTGCCCGCCGCCCAGCAGTACCGGGGTAATAAAGAAGCCCAGGCAGAATACGAATACCATGATGAACGCACCCAATATGCCTGGCAGGGTCTGCGGCAGCAGCACTTGCCAGAATGTGCGCAAGGCACCGGCACCCAGGCCGCGTGATGCCATGAGGATGCGCTGATCGAGTTGACGCATGCTCGACAGCAGCGGGAATACGGCATACGGGATCATGACGTGGAGCATGCCGATGACCACGCCGATTTCATTGCGGCTCAGCTGTAGCGGTTGATCAATCAGGCCCATGCCCAACAAGCCTTCATTGAGCACGCCATTGCTGCGCAGCGCGATCAACCAGCCAAAAGCACGTACCAGTACCGAGATCCAGAACGGGATAAAGATGCAGATTTCCACCACCCGTTGCCAGAACGGCGGGCTGAATATCCAGCAGTAGGCCAGCAGATAGCCGATCAGCAATGCCAGGCAGCTTACCGTCATGCACAGGCGCAGTGTGCGCCAGAGCATGTCGTGGATCGCCGGGTCGGTGGCGATGCGTTCGTACTGTTCGATGCCGGGTGTGGGCAGGGTAAAGCTCCAACCCACCACGCCAATAAAGGGCAGCACATAAAACACCAGCAGCAATACTGGCAGCGGAAACAGCAGCAAACCGCGCTCAAGGCCTGGCGAACTGAACCGGGGCTTGGGCTTGCTGAGGGTTGAAGTCAGGGTCATGGTCATGGTCGATGGCTCACTTGGACAGCCGCGTCAGGTAGGTTTCCAAGGCTTTCGAGTAGTTGTCGGCGTACCACTGGGCATTCAGGGAAATCTGCTTTTTCAGGTTCTCGGCAGACGCGCAGTTGGCTTCCAGCTGCTGGGGTGACATCAGTTTTTCGGTGGCACTGTTGGACGGGCCGTTGCCCAGCAGTTCGAACAGTTTGAGCTGGCCTTCAGGCTGCAATGCGTACTCAATAAACTGCATGGCCGGTTGCGTACCGGCCGGGTTGTCTTGCAACACGGACCAACTGCTGGAGTTGATAAAGCCGTTGTCGAAGCTCCAGCGCACGCGGTTGTCGGTGTCTTCGGCGAGCAGTTTGGCGCGGGTGTGCCAGATGGCACCCACCGACACTTCGCCGTCGACCATCAGTTGCTGGCTTTCGGCACCCGAGCTCCAGAACGACAGCACATGGGGCTTGATCTCGTCGATCTTGGCCATAGCCCGCGCCACATCCAGCGGATACAACTGATCGACGGGTACGCCATCGGCCAGCAGAGCGGCTTCGAGCATGCCGTTCATCCATTTGTACAGCGTGCGCTTGCCTGGGAATTTCTCCACATTCCAGAAATCAGCCCAGGTTTTTGGCCCGTTTTCACCGAATTTCTTGCTGTCCCAAGCCATGACATAGCTGAACTGATAGCTGGCAATACCGAAATCGGAGGACAGTGCCGGGGCCACCTGATCACGCTTGATGACGTTGTAGTCCAGCGGTTGCAGGATCTTTTCGCGGCCAAGCACGATGGCGCTGTAGCTCTCGATATCGACCACGTCCCAGCTTGGGCGCCCGCTCGCCAGTTGGGAGCGGATTGCGCCTTCGGTCGGGCCGGCACCGTCGATACGCACCTGGATCCCGGTGTTTTTGCTGAAAGTTTCGGTCCATGCCGAGCGGAACGCGGTCAGTGCATCGCCGCCCCAGTTGACCACCACCAGCGGTTTGTCGGCCGCCCAGCTGATGCCGCTGCGCAGGGCCAGCGGCACCGCAGCCATCAGGCCCATGGCCTGCATAAAGGAGCGACGGTTGATCTGACCACTGCGGGCTTTTTCGATCAGTACTTCAATACAGTCGCGTTGGTGATCCTGGCTCATGGGCAAGTCCTCAATCGGCGGCGTCGCAGCGGACACGGGCCGTTTTTGTTGTCATTGGGAGAGAGCTTTTTGTTGCGCGTTGATCGCAGGCATCAGGCCTGTAGCAGGAAACTTTGCTGCACCGGCCAGCTCAGCCAGACCGGCGCCCCGCTGGGCATCAGCGCACCCGGGTGATTGCCGGGGACGGAGAGGTTGACGGGCAATGCGTCGTCGCCGACCTTGAGCGCCAGATGCGTGCTGGAACCCTGGTAAACCTTGTCGGTGAGCTGTGCGGGTATCACGTTGTAACCATCGCGCTGCGGGCAGTTGCTGTGCAGTTCCATATGCTCGGGGCGCACGGCCAGTACGGTCGGTTGTGCGCTCAGCGGGGAGGGCGCGAGGGCGTGCAGTACGCTGGTGCCGCAGCGGCCACTGGCGGTTGGGCCGTTGCGGATCATGTCCAGCAGCGGGAACAGATTCATCTTGCCCAGGAATTCGGCGACAAAACGGCTGTCCGGGCGGTTGTAGATGTTCTCCGGCGTATCAACCTGGGTCAGCTTGCCGTGGTTGAAGATCGCGATACGCGACGACAGCGCCAAGGCTTCATTCTGATCGTGGGTGACAAAAACGAAGCTGGTACCAACCTGACGATGGATGCGCTGCAGTTCGGTCTGCAGCTGCTCGCGCAGGTTTTTGTCGAGTGCCGACAGTGGCTCATCGAGCAGCAGCAGTTCCGGCTCGAACACCAGCGCGCGGGCAATGGCTACCCGTTGTTGCTGACCGCCGGACAGCTCGGCGGGTTTTTTGTGCATATGTGCACCCAGACCGACCACTTCGAGAATGTGCTTGACCCGGCGCTGGCGCTCCTCGGCGGCGACTTTGCGGATACGCAGCGGGTAGGCCACGTTATCGGCCACGCTCATGTGCGGGAACAACGCATAGCCCTGGAACACCATGCCGTAGTTCCGCTTCTCGGCACTGCGTTTGATGATATCGACGCCTTGCTCCATCAGCTTGCCCGAGGTGGGGCTGAGAAAGCCCGCCAGAATCATCAGCAAGGTGGTTTTGCCCGAGCCGGAAGGGCCCAGCAGGGTCAGGAATTCGCCTTGGCGAACGTCAAGGTTGACGTTGTCCAGCGCTGCAAAACGACCGTAATACTGGCTGATGCCTTGTGCGCTGAGCTGGATTGCAGGACCGCTGGCCACGATAGGAATTCCTCTTTTTATTGCCCCAGGGCGTGCGGCGACGGAGGTAAATCCGGCAGGGGGCTTTAGGCTTATTATTGTTAAAAATATCGCTACATCAATGGAATTATTTTGCTCGTATTGGTTAGTTTTTTTACTCAATACTGGGTTGAAAGCGGCTTCTACAGGGTGTCCTGCCAGGTCTGGTGTGAGGACTGCAATTGGGTTTTGACCCAGCTACTGAAGGCCTGCACCACTGCGCGCTCGGCTTTTTGCGGGTCGGCAACCAGGTAGTAGCCGCGGTGCAGGTCGATGGTGATATCGAACGGACGTACCAGCAGCCCTTTGGACAAGGCATCACCGCTGATCAGATTGTCGCCGATGGCGATACCCTGGCCGGCTATGCACGCCGACTGCGCGCAGTGTGCGTCGGAGAACAGGATGCCGCTGACCGCGTTGACCCCCGAGGCGCCTGCGGCGGTTAACCAGACCCGCCAGTCCGAGTAATCGGTCATGTGCAGCAACGGGAAATCACTGAGCTCCTGCGGGCTTTTCAGACCGCTCAGGGCATTGATCAGGCGCGGGCTGCACACTGGGAAAAAACGCAATGCCACGATCTCTTCCACGGTCACTTCCGGCCAGTCGCCAATGCCGTAGGCGATAAACAGGTCGGCACTCGGGTTGCTGATCTCACCGGGCGTGCGGGGGGTAATCAGTTGCAGTTGCACTTGCGGGTACTGGCGCAAAAATGCGCCAAGGTGATGGCATAACCAGTAGGTGGCGAACCCCGGTGCGCAACTGACGCACAGGCGGCCGCTGATTTCCTGATCATCGACCACCTGACCGGCATCGAGCAGGTTGAGCAAAATCCCGTGGACCTCTCGCGCATAACGTTCGCCCTGGTAGGTGAGGCCAATGCCGCGACCGATGCGCTCGGTCAGGGTAAAGCCGACGCACTCCTCCAGCTTGCTGATCTGGTGGCTGATGGCACTGCGGGTCAGGTTCAGTTCGCGTGCGGCGACCGACACGCTGCCCAGGCGTGCGACCGCGTCCAGGGCGCGAAGGGCTGTCATCGAAGGAAAGCGCATAAATCATCCCGGAAAATGGTGATTGAAATTGAACAGTCAGGCCAAAAAAAATCGATTGTTGTATCGCTTGGTTCAACAATACTAGCCCAACTTGTCCCTCGGCAGCTCCAGGCGCGAGCTGTCCGTTACAACAATAAAAATTTCCCGGTCCCCCCAAGACCTTTCTTTTGCACTGACCTAAAAGGTGGCTTACATGGCTGAGTCCGACAACTTCACTTCGACCCACTCCACGCAAGGGCTTTATGCCGATCTGATCCTCGCGAACGGTCGCATCTGCACCCAGGATCCGGCAAACCCGTGGGCCGAGGCCGTGGCGATCCGCGACGGCAAGTTGATCGGTGTCTCCAACCTGGGCCAGCTTGAAGCCTTCAAGGGGCCGAACACCCTGTTGCATGATCTGCAAGGCGCGTTCTGCATGCCGGGCCTGCATGATATGCACACCCATCCGGACCTGGCGCTGGCACCGCGCTACAGCGATGACCTGGATGTGGGGATCGAAGACCCGACCCCCGAGCAACTGCGCGAAAGCATCCTCGCCTATGCCGACAGCCACCCCGGTGACGGCTGGATTTATGGGCAGTACTGGGTCCGTTACACCTTCCGCGAAGCCGGACTGACGCCGGGCCGTGCATGGCTCGACAGCGTGATGCCGGACCGCCCGGTGGCGCTGCTCGACCGCATGTGGGGCACCATGATGGTCAACTCCAAAGCGCTGCAACTGGCCGGTATCGACCGTCATACCGCCGACCCGCGCAACGGCTATCTGGAGCGTGATGAACTGACCGCCGAGCCCACCGGCCTGATGATCGACGGCGCCTACGCCATGATCCACGCTGCCATGCCGCCCACCCCGGTCAGCGTGTTGCGTCGTGCCTACCGCGACGGCGTGCATTTTCAGAGTTCCCGCGGCGTGACCTCCAGTAAATACGTCCACGTTTGCGAGCAACGCTTGCAGGCCTTGAAAGAACTCGACGACAGCGGCGAGCTGACGGTGCGCATCGAAGCCGCCATCAGTTGGCAGGACGATATATTCCCGGTGCGTCGTCGCTGGGAGCTGCTCAGCGGCGAGCGGCACTATTACCGCAGCGCCCGCCTCAGCGCCAATGCGGTGAAGTTTCACTTCGACGGCACGGTCGAGCCCAAGTCTTCGTACCTGCTGACCCCCTGGCCGCAAGAGTCGAGCTGGCGCGGCAAGCTCAACCTGACCCCGGAGCACATCACCGACATGGTGGTGGATATGGACAAAAAAGGCATTCGGGTGATCGCCCACTGTACCGGGGACGGCGCCTCTGACGTGTTCCTCGATGCTGTAGCCGAGGCCCGTCGTCGCAACGGTTTCAGCGGCGTGCGCCATCAATGCGCGCACAGTACCTTGCTGCACCCGGGCAACCTGCCGCGCTTCAAGGAACTGAACGTGATCGCCGAGTTTTCCCCGGCGGCCTGGTATCCGACCCCGTTCGCCAGTGGCGCCCGTTCGGGCTATGGCCAGGAGCGGCTCAAGCGCATCTATGACTTCAAGGGCGTACTGGAAGCTGGCGGTACTGCGGTGATGGGTACCGACTGGCCGGTAGCATCGATTGACCCGTGGCTGGCGCTGGAAACCATGGTCACCCGGCAGAACCCGTGGAACGACGACCCGGCTTGTTTCGGCGATCCGATCAGCCTGGAGCAGGCGTTGAATGTGGTCACTCGCAACGGTGCCGTGGCCATGGGCCTGGAACACAGCACCGGCAGCCTGGAGGTCGGCAAGTCGGCGGACCTTATTGTCATCGACCGTGACCTGTTCGCCGCGCCTGCACGCAACTACATCCACCGCACCCATGTGCTGCTGACCTTTGTCGAGGGGCAACTGGTTTACGACCGCCATGGGGCATTGGCCCCGGCAGGCATCAAGGCCGTCTGGCAGGGCGAGCCACCGGTGCTAGAAGGTAAAGCAACATGAGTACGCCACGGATCGCAGTAACCGTAGTTTCGGGTTTTCTCGGTGCGGGCAAAACCACCTTGCTCAATCGCATGGTACAGCGTGCTCAGGGGCGTCGGCTGGCGGTGATCGTCAATGACTTTGGCGAGCTGAATATCGATGCGGCGATTGTATCCGAGGTCACGGATGCAGTGGTCAGCCTGCAAAACGGCTGCATCTGCTGCACGGTTCAAGAAGACCTGCTGGCGCAACTGACTGCCATGGCGCAAATGCAGCCGCGGCTTGAGCGCATTGTTATTGAGTGCAGTGGTGTGTCCGATCCGCAGCGCATTGTGCAAACCCTGGCCTACCCGCAATTGCGCAGCCAGATGCAACTGGACATGGTGATCACTGTGGTCGACGCCACCCGCCATTTGCAACTGGAGGGCGAGTACGCCCGTCTGGCCCGGGCGCAAGTGGGGGCTGGCGACTTGCTGTTGCTGAACAAGACCGATCTGGTCGACGCCGGGCAGTTGCAAGCCCTGCATGACGCCCTGGGCCACAGGACGCGGATACACGAAAGCGTGCAGGCCCAACTGCCCGATGCGCTCTGGCTGGATTCGGAGCCTGAACCTCGCTCGGCGAAACCGCTGACTCCCGTTTCCAGCGACGATCACAGCGAGATGTTCAGCAGCTGGACATGGCAGCAAACCGCGACCCTTAATGTGGAGCGCCTGCGTGGCTGGTTGCAGGCCTTGCCAAGCGACGTATTCCGGGTCAAGGGGCTGGTGGTGCTGGCCCAGGGCAGCGCCGCGCATTGGTTGCAGCATGTGGGCAGTCGTAGCCAGTTTTCGCCGGCCACCGATGAAGCGATGGCCAACGTCAGCCAGTTGGTGTTTATTGCACGGCGTGGCTTCAATGGCTGGGATGCGTTGGGGCAGGGGTTGCAAGCATGCACAATCACAGAGGGCGAACGGACATGAACCCGGTAGAACGGCAATTACGTGAGCAATTGGCGGCCTGTTATCGGCTGATCGCGCACTTTCGCATGACTGATTTGATCTTCACCCATATCTCGGTGCGAATCCCCGGGCCGGAGCATCACTTTCTGATCAACCCCTACGGGCTGATGTTTGAGGAAATCACCGCCTCCAATCTGGTCAAGATAGACCTGCAAGGCCATGCCGTGGAGCCCTCGCCGTACCCGGTCAACCCGGCCGGCTTTGTGATTCACAGTGCCATACACGGCGCCCGTGAAGACGCTCAATGCGTGTTGCACACCCATACCCGATCCGGGTGTGCGGTGGCGGCACTGCAGTGTGGCCTGTTGCCAGTGAACCAGATCTCGATGGAGTTCTACGGCCGCGTTGCCTACCACGACTATGAGGGCCTGGCGCTGGACCTGAGCGAGCAACAGCGGCTGGTGCAGGACATCGGCGACAAACCCGTGCTGATCCTGCGCAACCACGGTTTGCTGACCGTCGGGGAAACCGTGAGCCAGGCCTTTTTGCGCATGTATTACCTGGACAAGGCCTGCGAAATCCAGCTGGCCGCGATGGCTGCCGGTGAGCTGGTGTTGCCAGCCGCTGATATTTGCGAGTACACCGAGCGCCAGTTCAACGACCCCGCCAGGCCGCTGGAGGAGGGCGAACTGGACGACCCCGATGCCATGCAACTGGCCTGGGCTGCGCTAGTGCGAATGCTTGATCGGATTGCACCGGATTACAGGGATTGATTGGCAAGCGCATCGAAGTGATGCCATCGCGAGCAAGCCTGCTCCCGCAGGTTTTTGCAGTGCTCACTGCCAAGCACCCTGTGGGAGCGGACTTGCCCGCGACTCAGGCGACGCGGTCTGGCTGAAAAGCCGCAGAAGCAGCGAGCTGCGTTACTATCGTGCCCTGGCAATCATCAAGGACGACCGAGTGCATGGGCCGTCCCATTGAGTGCTCCACTTCGAACTTAAATGGATTTAGACGATTATGAAGCTGCTCCCCCTTGGCATGCTGTTGTTACTGAGCGCAGGCTGCGCACAGGTCCAGCAGTACACGCCACCTCCCGGCGCGCCTCAGGCGCAGATCCGCAGTGAAATGGACGCTTTGAGCAATTATCGCAACTATCTGACCCTGACCGAAGCACCGACAGTGGGCTGCAAATATGGCAGAACAGTGGCGGTGAAACCGGGTCGGCAATTGTTCGCTGTACGCGACAAAACCTCCCGACCAGCAGGTTCTATCTCGGTAGAGGCGTTAAAACCATTGCATTTGGTGGTAGATGGCTCGGCCAATGCCGGCCGCTCCTGCAGGATCGAATTCGTCAGCCAGTTCGCCCCGGGTGCCCGCTATGTGATCAAGGGCGGCATTATCGAGAACCCTGAGACTTTTGACTCTTGCCAGGTGAAGATTTTTGACGAGGCCACCGGCGTGCCTCTACGTATGGTCGAGCCGTCAACGCTGAAGAATAACTGTGCTTTGGACAAGTTACCGTTTACGGCGCGTTGATTACGAGATGACCTGTAGCCGCAGCCTCGTTCCTTCGACAGCGGCTACAGGGGGATCGAGATTCTATTTCAGTCGTTTCGTGCGACGTTTCGCTTTTTATCTATCGACGTTTCCGAGAAATTTTGTTTGCGTGCGCCTGGGGCAAGCAGGTGCGACATCATTCGCAAGACGGACTGTTCACATCCAGCGCTTTGGAGATAGCCTGTTCTGCTTTAACGAAGGCTGGTGTCTTGCCGGCATCGGCATAAATCTCTTCACCTTCTTCAATGCGGATAACCTCGGAACCCTTCACGTAGGGCATGGCTTGTTCTGCTTGTTCAAGCGCGCAATGGATCAGGCTTTGAGTGATGGTGGCTTCATCCAGCCCGTAGGCTTGGGCGAAAGCCTTGATTTTGACCAGGTCGCGCTTGTGCAGCGCAAGTCTGTATTCAACCCGCTCACTGGATTCCTGGGATCTGGATTCCCAGTTGTCGAGCATGGCCCTGAAGGCGTCCATAAGGCTTCTCCTGTTTGGCGGCAAGTGCTGCTGGACAGTATGGCTCAGGGTTTGCTGAAGTGCTTTTAGTTGCCACTCGTCAGAAAAAACCGCTTTGATCTAAACCTTTGCCATTACGTGCCTTCAGATTCTGTGCAGGGAATAAACCTGCCTTTTTCTGGAGGACGTTATGAAACACCTGATTGGCCCCAAACGCTTTGTGGCAGGTTGTGCCCTGGTCTGTTCCCTGATCGTGGCGGCCACAGCAGTCGCAGCCAGTCCGGCAGACTTTGTTGATGATGCCCATGCCGCAGGCATTGCCGAGATCGAAACCAGCCGTATGGCGATCAGTAAAACCTCTTCGACAGACATAGAAAGCTATGCCGTGGAGGCCATCAAGGACCATACCAACGCCAATCGGGATTTGAAGGATCTTGCCAGCCGTCTGGGCCTGCAGGTTTCCAGTGACGAACAGATACTCGACAGGGCAAGGAAGCTGATGCTGCAAGTGCAGGAGGGGGATTCATTTGATGCAGCCTATGCGGCCAATCAGGTCAAGACCCATGAGCAGGCCATTGAGTTGTACAAGGAGCAGGCCCAAAACGCCGAGTCACCGGAGTTGCAGGCGTTTGCCGAAAAATATCTGCCCAAGCTGGAGATGCATTTGCTGATGGCTCAAAGACTGATGGCTGCCCACCACAAGTCCTGATCCCTTATATGTAAAAACGCCCGGTGAGTGACCGACCGGGCGTTGTTTGCAAAGCGGGTTGGCTCACACGGCGATTTCGTTGAAACCGCAGTACTCTTCCCAGCTCATGTCCAGTGCTTCGGCGACTTCCTGATGCACTTCAAGGCGCATGCTCTTGAGCTCTTCAGGGGAGCGGGCGATCAGTTCCAGGGCCAGTTCCCAGGCTTCCAGGCCGCGGCTTTCGGCCTCGTCTTCAAAGGCCCACAAAATCTGTTGCTGGCGGTCCTCTGCGCTCAGCTCTTTCATTTCTTCGATCAGTTCAGGGTGCGCCTTGATAAAAGTATCCAGGGCCAGTTCATTACGGGATTCTTTAGGGATCATATGGCGTCTCGGATCGTCAGGGCATTTTTCGCATGCTAGCGAGTTCGCATTACGATGAAAAGCGCCATATAGCGACTCAGGCGACGGGCTGCAACTTGCTTTCGCGCTGCAGGCTGTAGCCCCACACCGCCAATGCCAGCGTCGCAACCACGGCGCCGACGACTACGATGCCGTCCCAGCCATAGGTCGGATAGGTTTGTGCGCCCACCAGTGAACCCAGTGCGCCGCCAATGAAATAGCAGGTGATATATCCGGCATTCAGACGGTTACGTGCGGCAGGGCGAACCTTGAACACGGCATTCTGGTTGCTGACATGGACCAGTTGCACGGCAAAATCCAGGGCCAGTACACCGATCAGCAATGCTATCAATGAATGCCCGGCAAATGCCATAGGCAGCCAGCAGGCCAGCAGAATCAGCAGGCCGGCGGTAGTCGCCTGTTGCCCCTTGCCTTGGTCAGCCATGCGCCCGGCCCAGTTTGCCGCCACCGCACCGACAGCGCCCGCCAGGCCGAACAGGCCGATGACAGCGTCCGAATAGCTATAAGGTGGAACTGCCAGCAAAAAAGCCAGAGGTGTCCAGAACAGGGCGAACAGCGAGAAGGTCAGCAGGCCCAGCAGGGCACGCAGGCGCAGCACTGGTTCTTCGACAAACAGGGTGAACACCGACTTCAGCAGTTTCGGGTAGCTCAGGCCTGCGCTCTGGTGATGGTTGGGCAGGGCGCAGAACAGTGAGATGGCACTGACCAGCATCAGGGCAGCGGCCACCAGGTAGATAGTGCGCCAGTCACCTGCCGACGACAGCGCGCCCGCCACGGTACGGGCCAGCAATATGCCCAGTAACAGGCCGCTCATCAGGGTACCTACCACTCGACCGCGACTTTGCGGGTCGGTCAGGCTGGCTGCCATCGGCACCAGCACCTGTGCCGATACCGAAAACATCCCGGTCATCGCCGTGCCGATCAACAGCCACGTTAGCGAAGGTGCGAACGCGCTTAGCAGCAGGCCCAGGGCACTCAACACGGTCATGGTGACGATCAGGCGGCGCTGTTCGAACAGATCGCCCAGAGGCACCAGTAGCAACAGACCTGCGCCGTAGCTCAATTGTGCGGTGATGACCACGGTACCGGCGCTGCCCATGCTCAAGCCCAGTTCCTGGGCGATGGTGTGCAGCAAGGGCTGGGCGTAATAGTTGCTGGCAACCGCCAGGCCGGTGGCGGTGGCCATCAGCAGGATCAGGGCAGTGCTAAGAGGCTTTGTGGCAGTAGTAGACGCGGACATTGGCTGTCTCGTTGGCATGGGAATGCGACGAAGTATTAGAATGCCAGCGAAGAATGTCACTGAATATGTCGGCAATTTTAATTTATAAACCACAAAGCCCCTGGCGATAAACACCAGGGGCTTTGTTTGCAACCGTTGCAGCCGACTTTAGTTGCGACGGCCCAGCAGCAGGCCTACAACCAGACCAAAACCGGCCGAGATGGCCACGGTCTGCCACGGATGGCCACCGATATAGTTTTCAGTGGCATCTACTACAGGCTTGGTGCGCTCACGCACGTTGGTTACTGAATCCAGTGCCTGCTTGAGCTTGAGGCTTACCTGCGCACGCAGGGTTTCGCCTTCTTCACCGACCAGGGACACGCTGTCCTTGAGCAGCTTTTCAGATTCGGCAATCAGGTCTTGCAGCTCGCTGAACGCTTGATCCTTGATTTGATCTTCAGCTTGTACGGCATTTTTTCGAGCCATTGCGGTACTCCTTGCAGGTTAAAGGGGTGATAAGTAATGGAGTCAACCCAATGCTAAAAAGTTGCATCTGATTTGCGCCTGAGCTGACAGCGTAGTCAAAAACCAGACTGAGACACTTCTTTGTAGGGTGTAAGATGTCACCTAATTTACGCCGCAGGAAATTCACATGAGCTTCAACCTCGCCAACAAGCCTCTCGCAGAGCGTGCAGCGCTTGAAGATGAAAAATCCCGTTTGTATGACCTTTGGCAGAGCAACCTGGGCAAGGCCAAAGGCGAAGCGGCGCGTTTGTTCGGTGAGCGCGCCAAGCGCAAGGGCAAGTGGGCTGAATGGGTGCGTTCGGAACTGGACGCCATGTCGCCGCCGGAGTACGCCAATATGGTGCGCAGCGAAGTGAACCGCATGATGGCTGCTGCCAAGTAATCCAGACACAAAACGACTAGTGTGGGAGCGGGCTTGCTCGCGATAGCATCACCTCGGTCATTCAAATAGACCGCGTCGTCTGTATCGCGAGCAAGCCCGCTCCCACAAGTTGCTCAGTGAATATCGCAAACGCTGAACACCTGCACCGCACCGCCCACATTGATCTGCACTTCGTCATCCAGTTGCTTGCCCAGCAAGGCGGCACCCAGCGGTGAGCGCGGGGTGATGACGGTGACGGTCTGTCCGTCGTGGTCGAGTTTGAGTCCAGCGGCATCCGGGGCAAGCAACAGCCATTGCTCGCTAGCGTTTTCGGCTTCCAGATTGACCAGTGCGCCGAGCTGAATGCCCTGCGCCGGGTTGTACGGTGCCAAGGGCATGGCCCGGCAGTTTTTCAGCGCCTGACGGATTTCCTCAACTCGACGTGCCTGCCCCGTAGCCAGATACGAGGCTTCAAGGCCAAGGGTGTCGTATTTGTTCTCGGCGATGTTTTCCGCGTGGGTGGCAGCTTCGTAAGCGGTTTGCGCTGCGCGCTGGAGCACGTCGAGGTCGATTTCGAGCTTTTCCAGCATCAGCAGGTGCACGGCGGTCTTGTTCATGGGTCGAGGCTTGAGAGAGACAAGCGGCGATTGTCGCACGAGTGCCGCGCAGATTTATCCGCCTTATACCTTCTGTACGCGTTCAATTATGCGGACAATCAGCCCTTTGAATGTTGGAGCCCGGAATGAAAGCCTCCTGGGATATTTTTTGCAGTGTGGTCGATAACTACGGCGACATTGGTGTGACCTGGCGCCTGGCCCGGCAATTGGTGGCCGAGCATCAGCAGAGCGTGCGGCTGTGGGTCGATGACTTGCGCGCATTTGTGCCGTTGTGCCCCGAGGCGGATGCCGCTGCGGCGCGCCAATGGCAGCAGGGGGTCGAGGTTTGCCAGTGGCCTCAACAGTGGCAACCGGCCGAGGTCGCCGATGTGGTGGTCGAGGCTTTTGCCTGCAAGTTGCCTGAAGGTTACTTGCAGGCGATGAAAGCCCGCCAGGCTCCGGCGCTGTGGATCAATCTGGAGTATCTGAGCGCGGAAGACTGGGTCCGTGGCTGCCACGGTCTGCCCTCCCTGCGACCCGACGGCCTGAAACGGATGTTTTTCTTCCCGGGCTTTGATGCTGGTACCGGAGGCCTGTTGCGTGAGGCCGATCTGCTGCAGCGTCGCCGTGCCTTTGAGCAGGATCCCCAGGCCAAACAGGCATTTTTGCAGGGGTTAGGGGTATTCCCGGCAAATAATGCGCGGCTGATCTCATTGTTCGCTTATGAAAATACCGGCCTGGCCAGTTGGCTGGATGCAATGGCGGCAGGCAGTGTACCGACCCATCTGCTGGTGCCTCAGGGGCGGATCATGGGTGATCTGTTGCGCTGGCTCGGGGTGGCTCAGTTGGCACCGGGCGATATTGAGCAGCGTGGGGGGCTGACTGTCCAGACGCTACCGTTTGTCCGTCAGCAGGACTACGACTACCTGCTATGGAGCTGTGATTTCAACGCGGTGCGCGGTGAAGACTCGTTTGTGCGGGCGCAATGGGCGGGGCGGCCGCTGCTTTGGCATATCTATGAGCAGGAAGAAGATGCGCACTGGGTCAAGCTCAATGCGTTTCTCGATTTGTATGCCAAAGGCCTATCACCGCAGGCCGCCCAGGCATTTACCGGGCTTTGGCATGCCTGGAATGCTGGCGCCGATATGGCGCAAAGCTGGAATTGTGTGCTGGAACTCTGGCCCGAGATCACCGCACACGCCGAACGCTGGTGTCTGGAACAGTCATTACAGGCCGATCTTGCGCAAGCGCTAGTACTGTTTTATAGAAATTGGATATGATACGCGACCTAGATTTTTGTAAATCTCAATCCAAATTCGGATATTCGTAATGAAAACTGGTAAAGAGCTTAAACCCGGTACAGTCATCAAGCTCGAAAACGACCCTTGGTTGGTTCAGAAAGCTGAATTCACCAAGTCCGGTCGTAACAGCGCAATCATGAAGACCAAGCTGAAGAACCTGCTGACTGGCTACAAGACCGAAATCGTATACAGCGCTGACGACAAGCTGGAAGACGTGATCCTGGATCGCAAAGAAGCGACCCTGTCCTTCATCAGCGGCGACACCTACACGTTCATGGACACCACTGACTACACCATGTACGAGCTGAACGCTGAAGACATCGAAGCCGTTCTGCCATTCGTTGAAGAAGGCATGACCGACGTTTGCGAAGCGATCTTCTTCGAAGACCGTCTGGTTTCCGTAGAGCTGCCGACCACTATCGTGCGTCAGGTTGACTACACCGAAGGTTCCGCTCGCGGCGACACTTCGGGCAAGGTGATGAAGCCTGCCAAACTGAAAAACGGTACCGAGCTGAGCGTTGCTGATTTCGTTGAAATCGGCGACTGGATCGAAATCGATACCCGTGACGGTGGCTCCTACAAGGGCCGCGCCAAGGTTTAAACCTTGCGTTAACCGCACAACAAGAAGCCCGGCCTTATGGCCGGGTTTTTTTTACCTGCGAAAAGCCCCGGTCCAGCGCTTTGCCCGGCGCCGACGACTGGTTAGCATGGGGGCTCACGAAGAGGGGCGGCAATGCTGATCGATTTTGCAATGTATGGGGCGCTGGGCGTCGTTTTGGGGGCATTGGGCGGGTTGTTCGGGATTGGTGGCGCCCTGATCGCAATCCCGGTGCTGGGGTTGTGGTTTGGTCTTGATCAGCAAATGGCGCAAGGCACTGCGCTGGTGATGTCCGTGCCCAATGTGTTTCTGGCGTTGTATCGCTATAACCAGCGCAACAGGATTGACCTGCGCCAGGCTTTGCCGCTGGTGGTGATGAGTTTTTCCTTCGCCTGGCTGGGCGCAATGCTGGCAGTGGGTGTGGATGAACGCTTTATTCGCTGGGGGTTTATCGGGTTCTTGCTGGCGATTACGTTCTACAACTTGTTCAAATTGTATGGTTCATCCGGTCAGCCGACGGCAGGTTCGCGTTTTGGCTGGCCCTGGTTTGGCTTGCTGGGCGTGCTTGCAGGCACAACTGGCGGGCTCTTCGGTGTGGGCGGTGCGGTGGTGGCTGCGCCGGTGCTGACCAGTGTGTTCGGGACTACCCAGTTGGTGGCTCAAGGCCTGTCGCTGGCGCTGGCGGCACCGAGTACCAGCGTCACCCTGGTGACCTATGCCGCCCATGGCGAGGTCAACTGGGGCATGGGGATCCCGATGGCTATCGGCGGCCTGCTGAGTATCAGTTGGGGTGTCAGGCTTGCCTATGCCACGCCAGAACGTTTGTTGCGGGGCTTGTACTGCGCCTTTTTGCTGCTGTGCGCCGCCTTGCTGGCAATCAAAGCTTGAAGCCTTCGACGATGTACTCGGCAAAACACTCGATGATCGGCGACGATGCGCTGTTGGGTTTGCGTAGCAGCACAATACTGGCGGAGGGCAGCTGCGGCAGGTTCTCCGCCTCGCCGATGATGCGCAAGTCCGGGGTCAGCAGGCTTTGCAACTGGGCGGTCACGGCCAGCCCGGTGCTGACCACGGCATTGATCGCTGCCAGGCTGGCGCTGGTGTAGGCAACCCGGTATTCGCGTTGCTGGATATCCAGGGCATTGCAGGCCCAGGTCCGGCAAAAACAATCGGTATTGAACATCGCCAGCGGCAAGGGCGTTTGTTCGTGGGGGGCGAAGCCCTGAGCCACCATCCACACAAAGCGCTCCTGACGCAAAATCTGGCCCATTTCAGTGCCGGGTTTGCGGGTGACGATAGTCAGATCAAGATCGTTGCGTTGCAGCAGCAGGGCCGATGGCTCGCAATGCACCTCGACGTTGATCAGCGGGTAGTCCTGGGCAAAGCGCGACAGCACGCCGGGTAAAAAGCGCATCACGTAGTCATCCGGCGAGCCGATCTTGACCGTGCCCACCATCTGCGGCTGGCGCAGGGTGTTGAACACTTCGCTGTGCAGCTTGAGGATGCGCCGGGCGTAGCCGAGCAGCACTACGCCCTCTGAGGTCAGACTGACATTGCGCCCCTCGCGCTGAAACAACGCGCATTTGAGCACGTCCTCTTCCAGCCGCTTCATCTGCATACTGACCGCCGACTGGGTGCGATTGACCACTTCGGCAGCGCGAGTAAAACCGCCGTGATCGGCAATGGCGGCAAAGGTGCGCAGCAGGTCGGTGTCGATACTGGGAAATTCGGCCATTGATCAATCTCGCAGATGTATCGCATAAGAAACATTCGTTGGATTGATCTTATGCCCGCGCAGAGACTTGAGCCATACCCCAGGAGGGCTCAAGTGATGAAAGGTCAAACAGGTATGGTGTGGATTAACCGGGTTTCCCGCTGGTATCAGCTTTCGCGAGAAAGGGCGCAGCTGAGGCAGATCAGTGATGCAGCGCTGAAGGATCTCGGGTTGAGCAGGGCGGATATCGAGACTGAAAGCCATCGGGCTTTTTGGGATGATCCGTTTAACAAGTGAGTGCGCTGGCCTCGATAACCTGTGGGAGCGGGCTTGCTCGCGATGGTATTGCCGCGGTCATTCAGATGCACCGCGCCGTCTGCATCGCGAGCAAGCCCGCACCCACAGGTTTTGTGTATCTGGCAAGTGTCAGCGCTTGACCTGCTTCAACGTTTCGGCAATCAAAAATGCCAGTTCCAGCGACTGATCAGCGTTCATGCGCGGGTCGCAGTGGGTGTGGTAGCGGTCCGACAGACCGTCTTCGGTAATCGGGTTGGCGCCGCCGATGCACTCGGTGACGTTCTGCCCGGTCATCTCGATATGAATCCCGCCAGCGTAGCTGCCTTCAGCCTCGTGAACCTGGAAGAACTGCTTCACCTCGCCCAGGATCTGCGCAAAATCACGGGTCTTGTAGCCGCTGCTGGCCTTGATGGTGTTGGCGTGCATCGGGTCGCAGCTCCACAGCACTTGCTTGCCTTCACCCTCTACGGCGCGGATCAGTTGCGGCAGGTGATCGCCCACCTTGTCGGCGCCCATGCGCACGATCAGGTTGAGGCGACCGGGGTCGTTGTCCGGGTTGAGGATGTCGATCAGGCGGATCAGGTCTTGGTTGTTCATGCTCGGGCCAACCTTGACCCCGATCGGGTTGTTGACCCCGCGCAGGAACTCGACATGGGCGCCGTCCAGTTGCCGTGTGCGGTCGCCGATCCACAGCATGTGCGCCGAGCAGTCGTAGTAGTCGTTGGTCAGGCTGTCGCGGCGTACAAAGGCTTCCTCGTAGTTCAGCAGCAATGCTTCGTGAGCAGTAAAGAAGCTGGTTTCACGCAGTTGCGGCGAGCTGTCCATGCCGCAGGCACGCATAAAGGCCAGGGTTTCGTCGATACGGTCCGCCAGTTGGCTGTATTTTTCAGCCAGTGCCGAGTTGGCGATAAAGTCCAGGTTCCACTTGTGCACCTGATGCAGGTCGGCAAAACCGCCCTGGGCAAAGGCGCGCAGCAGGTTCAGGGTGGCGGTGGACTGGTGGTAGGACTGCAGCAAACGCTCCGGGTCGGGAACGCGGCTTTTTTCATCGAAACCGATACCGTTGACGATATCGCCGCGATAGGCCGGCAGCGTCACGCCGTTGATGGTTTCGTCATTGGCCGAGCGCGGCTTGGCGAATTGCCCGGCCATGCGCCCGACTTTGACCACCGGGCAGCCCGCCGCAAAGGTCATGACAATGGCCATTTGCAGCAGCACCTTAAAGGTGTCGCGAATCTTGGCTGCTGAAAATTCTGCAAAACTTTCAGCGCAATCGCCGCCCTGAAGCAGAAACGCCCTACCTTGAGTCACCTCGGCAAACTGTCGGCGCAATTCGCGGGCTTCCCCGGCAAACACCAGCGGCGGATAACTGGCCAGGCTTTGCTCGACGCGTTGCAGGTGCGCCGCGTCAGGGTAGTGGGGTTGTTGCTGGATCGGCAGGGCGCGCCAGCTGTCAGGGGTCCAGATTGGGCTCATCGCAGACTCTAGTATTTATAGGGGGTGGCCCATGTTAGCAGCAATTAGTGCGTGACCTGTTGCGGCGCAATGGCCGACAATCGCGCCTTTGCGCTCGGCATCGAGTGGCGGTTTTTTATGGCGTTGCGGGTAGTACCGGGGCGCGGCAAGGAGAGGAAATGTCTGAGGAGCGCGTAGAGCGTCTGCTCGCCGAGGTCCATGATGACTTCGGCATGATTCGGGTACTGGAGGTGGCTGACTACCGTTTCCTCGAATTTGGCGATGCGATCGAGCAAAGTTGCGTGTTCACCGCCGATCCCAGCTGGCTGGAGTACGACTACACCCGCGCCATGCTGATCGGTGCGCTGTGCCATGACGCTCCTGAGAGCGCGCTGTTTTTGGGGCTGGGGGCCGGAACCCTGACCCAGGCCTGCCTCAAGTTTCTGCCTCTTGAAGATGTTGAAGCCATTGAGCTGCGCCCTGATGTGCCGCGCCTGGCCATCGAGTACCTGGGCCTGGACGATGATCCGCGGTTGTATATCCGTATTGGCGACGCGCTCGAACTGCTCGACAGCGCCGAGCCTGCGGACCTTATTTTCGTCGACCTTTATAACGACCTGGGCCCGGCTGCCGGTCACCTGGCCTGGACCTTCCTCGAAAGCTGCCAGAAAAAGCTGGCAGCCAATGGCTGGCTGATCATCAACCAGTGGGCCACCGATGACGGCAAGCCGCTGGGTGCAGCCTTGCTGCGCGGCTTGTATCACCGCCATTACTGGGAGCTGCCGGTCAAGGAAGGCAATGTCATCCTGATGGTGCCCGCCGATCTTGAGCAGACCCTGGATATCGACGCGCTGGCTGCGCGGGCGCAGGCTCTGGCGCCGCGGTTGGGCTATTCGCTGGAGTCGCTGATCAAGGCGATTCGCCCGGCGACTTGAGACCCAAGGATGAAACGTTTTAGCCTTTGCCCCAGAGTGGCCAGGCATTTGATGATTTTTTCAGGTCGAAAATATCGTTAAAGCCCGGTCTACAGAGGGGCACAGACGATTGTGTCGCAAAAAAACCCTTCTTTTTTTTGATAAATCCGGTATAGTGCGCGCCGGCCTTTAGCCGGGCCACGTTTAGGTGTCGCATTTCCCGAAGCACGCTTCGGCTGCTCGTCCGTTTCGCGGACAACCCCTGAACGCTCCATTCATTTAACGTTTTCGCAAATCCCCGCCGACAAAGCAGCCAGGGCGACTCTTGAGTCTTACACGGCATGCGCAGCTTTGGAGCATGGGTCTTTGCGGATGCACTTAGAGGCAGACCCATGACCCAGGAAACCGGCGGCTTCGCCGCTTTTAATCTTAATCCGAACATTCTTGCAGCTGTCATCGCGACTGGCTACGAAGAACCTTCGGCTATTCAGCAGCAATCGATCCCGATCATTATGGCCGGTCACGACATGATTGGTCAGGCGCAAACCGGTACGGGTAAAACCGCCGCATTTGCCCTGCCTATCCTGCACCGCATCGATCCTGCTAAGCGCGAGCCGCAAGCCCTGATCCTGGCGCCAACCCGTGAGTTGGCGCTGCAAGTAGCAACCGCTTTCGAAACCTACGCCAAGCAAATGCCTGGTGTAACAGTTGTTGCCGTTTACGGCGGCGCCCCTATGGGTCCACAACTGAAAGCAATCCGTAATGGCGCACAGATCGTTGTCGCCACTCCGGGCCGTCTGTGCGACCACCTGCGTCGTGACGAAAAAGTGCTGTCGACCGTGAACCACCTGGTTCTGGACGAAGCTGACGAAATGTTGAAACTGGGTTTCATGGACGATCTTGAAGTGATCTTCAAGGCTCTTCCGCCAACCCGTCAGACCGTATTGTTCTCGGCTACCTTGCCGCAGTCGATCCGTGCCATTGCTGAGCGCCATCTGCGCGATCCGCAACACGTGAAGATCCAGACCAAGACTCAGACCGTTACCGCGATCGAACAGGCTCACCTGTTGGTTCACGCTGACCAGAAGACCTCGGCTGTATTGAGCCTGCTGGAAGTTGAAGATTTCGACGCCCTGATCATGTTCGTCCGCACCAAGCAAGCGACTCTGGATCTGGCCAGCGCCCTTGAAGCCAAAGGCTACAAAGCTGCTGCGCTGAACGGTGACATTGCCCAGAACCAACGTGAGCGCGTAATCGACTCCCTCAAGGATGGCCGTCTGGACATCGTTGTGGCGACCGACGTAGCCGCTCGTGGTCTGGACGTTCCACGTATCACTCACGTGTTCAACGTTGACATGCCTTACGATCCAGAGTCCTACGTTCACCGTATCGGCCGTACTGGCCGTGCAGGTCGCGAAGGTCGTGCACTGCTGCTGGTAACTCCTCGTGAGCGCCGCATGCTGCAAGTGATCGAGCGTGTAACCGGTCAGAAAGTTGCCGAAGTCCGCCTGCCGGATGCTCAAGCTGTTCTCGATGCTCGCATCAAGAAGTTGACCAACAGCCTGACGCCGCTGGTTGCTGACGCTGAAGCCACTCACGGTGATCTGCTGGATCGCCTGATTGCTGATATCGGTTGCAGCCCGCGTGCCCTGGCCGCAGCTCTGCTGCGCAAGGCAACCAACGGTCAGGCCCTGACCCTGGCGGCCATCGAACGCGATCGTCCACTGGTGCCGAACAGCGCACCGCGTGAGCGTTCCGAGCGTTCGGGTGACCGTCCGGAGCGTGGTGATCGTGAGCGTCGTGCTCCGGTTCCATTGGCTGAAGGCCGTGCTCGTTGCCGTACCGCGCTGGGTGCGCGTGACGGTATCGCTGCCAAGAACCTGCTGGGCGCTATCCTCAACGAGGGTGGCCTGGCTCGTGAAGCTATCGGTCGCATCCAGGTGCGTGACAGCTTCAGCCTGGTAGAACTGCCGGAAGCCGGTCTGGAAGGTTTGCTGGCCAAACTGAAAGACACTCGCGTTGCTGGCAAGCAGCTCAAGCTGCGTCGCTACCGCGAAGATTAATCATTGCTTGCAATGATTGATCACTAAAAAAATCCCCGACTGGTTCGGGGATTTTTTTTGCCTGCAATCTGTCAAGAGTGCCCGTAGTCGCTGCCGAGGAACGAAGGCTGCGAGCTCTTGATCTTTGGGGGGCGTAATAAAAGCTCGCAGCCTTCGTTCCTCGGCAGCGACTACGGGCTCGGGTTTAACCGAATTTATAGATATCCATCCCCAACGCGCCCATCGTCCAGCCCTGGTGGGCAATGCTGAAAGCCCCTCCTGCGCCACGGGCAAAGTACAGCGGCAGCAGGTGCTCATCGCTGGGATGACTTTTGGCAGCAAAGGGCGCCTGCTTGCGGTAGTCGTGCAGCGCCGTCTCATCATCAGCAGCCAGCTTGTCGATCATCCAGTCACGGAAGGCCTTGGCCCAGGGTTCAATGCTCTCGGGCCCTGCGTGCCAGTCCAGCTCACGCAGATTGTGGGTGATGCTGCCGGAGCCAATGATCAGGATTCCCTCGCTGCGCAAGGCAGCCAGTGCACGCCCCACTTTGGTCTGGGCAACCGGGCCGAGTTGGCTAGGTAATGAAACCTGCACCACCGGAATATCCGCTGCCGGGTACATCAACGACAACGGCACCCAGGCGCCATGGTCAAAAGGCCGCTTGGCGTCCAGTTGTGCCGGCAAGCCATGCTCCGTCAGCATTTGCGCGATACGGGCTGCCAATGCCGGTTCGCCGGGAGCCGGGTATTGCACGGCAAACAGCTCAGGGGGGAAGCCGCCAAAGTCGTGCCAGGTTTGCGGGGCCGGGTTGCTCGTGACTCGCAGGTCTGGGCTTTCCCAGTGTGCGGATACCAGCACTATGGCTTTTGGCCGGGGCAACTCGGCTGCCAGACGCTCAAGCGCCGGGCCACTGTCACCGGGTTCCAGTGCTAGCATTGGCGAACCATGGGAAATAAACAGGCTGGGGAACATGAAAGACGTCCTCAAAGTTAAGATGCGTCATCTTCATCCCGATCATTGATCTAAATCCAATATAAGTTTTAGTACTTATCTATCGAATTTAAAGGTGAATCATGCAGCCCGAATTTTGGCACGACCGCTGGGACCGCAATCAGATCGGCTTTCACCTGTCGCAGGTCAACCCTTACCTTCAGCGCCTTTGGCCGACACTGGGGGTGGGGGAGGGCGGCCGTGTGCTGGTGCCGTTATGCGGCAAAAGCCTGGATATGAGCTGGTTGGCGGCCAACGGGCATGAAGTGCTGGGCGTGGAGTTGACGCAGACGGCCGTGGAGCAGTTTTTCAGTGAACAGCAGGTCGAGCCACAGATTCGCCAGCAGGGCGCCTTCAAGGTGTACGAGGCGGGCCCTGTGACGATCCTGTGCGGTGACGTGTTTGCCCTGACGGCTGCCGACGTGGCTTCCTGCGTGGGGCTGTATGACCGTGCGGCAACCATCGCATTCCCTCCCGAGATGCGCGCAGCCTACACCCGGCATCTGAACCGGATTCTTGCGCCTGGCTGCCGGGGCCTGTTGATCACCCTCGATTATGATCAGTCGCAAATGAACGGCCCGCCGTTCTCGGTGCCGGATGCCGAGGTGCAGAGTTTGCTGGCGCCTGTCTGGACGCTGGAGATCATCGAACAGCCGGATGTGCTGGATCAGGAGTGGAAGTTCCTCAAGGGCGGCGTGACGCGTCTGGTGGAGCGGGTATATCGCCTGAATAAAACCGCCTGAGCGAAATCGCGGGCACAAAAAAGGGCGACTTCAGTCGCCCTTTTTCGTATTCGCCGTGGGGTTAGCCGCGACGACGCAGTGCATCGATACGTTCTTCCAGAGGCGGATGGCTCATGAACATCCGCGCCAGGCCTTGCTTGAGGCCGCCGTTGATGCCGAAAGCCGCCATGGTGTCGGGCATGTGCACCGGCAGGCCCTGTTCGGAGCGCAAGCGCTGCAGGGCGCTGATCATGGCTGCAGTACCGGCAAGCTGGGCACCGGCTTCGTCTGCGCGGAACTCACGTTTGCGCGAGAACCACATCACGATGGCACTGGCCAGGAAGCCCAGGACCAGTTCGGCGAAGATGGTCGCGACGTAGTACGCAATGCCGCGGCCTTCATCGTTCTTGAACACCACCTTGTCGACAAAGTTGCCGATGATCCGGGCGAAGAACATCACAAAGGTGTTCACCACGCCCTGTACCAGCGCCAGGGTCACCATGTCACCGTTGGCAACGTGACCGATTTCGTGGGCCAGTACCGCTTTTACTTCATCGGGCGAAAAACGTTCGAGCAAACCCTGGCTGACAGCGACCAGTGCATCGTTCTTGTTCCAGCCTGTGGCAAAGGCATTCGCCTCATAGGCAGGGAAAATCCCCACTTCAGGCATTTTGATCCCGGCTTCGCGGGACAATTGCTCAACGGTTTGCATCAACCATTGTTCATGACGAGTACGAGGTTGAGTGATCACCTGGGTGCTGGTGCTCATCTTCGCCATCCATTTGGAAATGAATAGCGAGAACAAAGACCCTGCAAAACCAAAGACCGCACAGAACACCAACAGCTGACTGAGGTTCAGATCAACCCCGTTGGCCGCCATGAACCCGTCAAAGCCGAACAGGCTCAGGGTGATGCTGGCAATCAGCACGACCGCCAGGTTAGTGGCCAAAAACAGCAGAATGCGCATCATGGTTGTAAGAATCTCCTCGTCTTAAGGGTGTTGCCGTATGCGGGTATATAAGGTGCTATCTGTGGCTATTCAACCGAGTGACTATTTCAAACTGTGTCCTACAGCCTGATTCTAGTTGCATGCCTGACATTTCCTAATAAGAAGGAGCGCTTTTTTTTGCCAAAAGTTCCACCTCTAGCCAGTAAATAAAGGGCTATTGGAGATATCAGGGATTTTTGACCGAGGGCGCAGAGCGCGAAAGCAGATGTGTGAAGAATGTTTCATCAGACACATGCTGTGCGACTTTTCATAGGTCGCACAGCATGCTCAGAAATTACTGACGGTAGGTCTTCAGGAAGTTACCGATTCTGCCAATGGCCATATCCAGCTCATCGACGCGGGGCAGGGTCACGACACGGAAGTGGTCGGGCCATGGCCAGTTGAATGCCGTGCCTTGAACCACCAGCAGTTTTTCCGAGAGCAGCAGGTCGAGCACGAATTTTTCGTCGTTGAGGATCGGGCACACTTTCGGGTCGATGCGCGGGAAGGCATACAGCGCGCCCATCGGTTTTACACAGCTGACGCCGGGAATATCGTTGAGCAACTCCCAGGTGCGGTTGCGCTGTTCCAGCAAGCGGCCGTTGGGCAGGACCAGATCATTGATGCTCTGGTAGCCGCCCAGTGCAGTCTGGATCGCATGCTGGCTGGGCACGTTGGCGCACAGGCGCATGTTGGCCAGCATGTCGATGCCTTCAATGTAACCCTGGGCGTTGTGCTTGGGCCCGGAAATGGCAATCCAGCCCGAGCGGAAACCCGCCACCCGGTACGACTTGGACAGGCCGTTGAAGGTCAGGCACAACACGTCCGGAGCCAGCGAAGCGGTGCAGATATGCACGGCGTCGTCGTAGAGGATCTTGTCGTAGATTTCGTCCGAGAACACCACCAGGTTGTGCTGGCGGGCAATTTCCAGCATGCCCAGCAGCACTTCTTTGGAGTACACCGCACCCGTCGGGTTGTTCGGGTTGATGATGACCATGGCCTTGGTGTTGGGGGTGATCTTTGCTTTTATATCCTCAAGATCAGGCCACCAGTTGGCTTGCTCATCGCACAGGTAATGCACCGGGTGGCCACCGGCCAGGGTCACGGCAGCGGTCCACAACGGGTAATCGGGTGCTGGCACCAGGACTTCGTCGCCATTGTTGAGCAGGGCTTGCAGCGACATCACGATCAGCTCGGATACACCGTTACCCAGGTAGATGTCTTCAATACCGACACCTTCTACCTGCTTTTGCTGGTAGTACTGCATCACTGCCTTGCGCGCGCTGAACAGGCCTTTGGAATCGCTGTAGCCCTGGGCAGTCGGCAGGTTGCGGATCACGTCCTGGAGGATTTCGTCCGGCGCTTCAAAACCAAAGGGCGCCGGGTTGCCGATATTCAGCTTGAGGATGCGCTGGCCTTCCTCCTCCAGGCGTTTGGCGTGCTTGAGCACTGGGCCGCGAATGTCATAACAGACGTTGGCGAGCTTGTTTGATTTGCTGACCTGCATGGCGATGTGATCCCGAAAATGAACGATCCAGGCAATGTAATGACCACAGCTCTGGGAAATTCTGTGTTTGCACACAGTGGCTAACACCGCTTTGCTTCAAGAATCCGTTTGAATGCAGCTAGAGCGGGTGCCAGACTGGCGTTTAACGAGGCGCAATCATACGTGCCACCCGACCCCTGGAAAAGCCACTGGTCGGGGTTTTTCAGTTGCAGAGGCAGAACCATGGAAAAGTTGAACAAAACCCTGGACGAATGGAAGGCCATGCTCGATCCGGAGCAGTACAACGTGTGCCGGCTCAAGGGCACTGAGCGACCGTTTTCGGGTAAATACAACGGCACCAAAACCGACGGTGTTTATCACTGCATTTGCTGCAACGAGGCGCTGTTCGATTCCAGCGCCAAATTTGATTCCGGCTGCGGCTGGCCGAGCTTTTACCAGCCGATTGGTGACAGTGCGATGGTCGAGATCCGCGACGTGAGCCACGGCATGGTGCGTACCGAAGTGGTCTGTGCCAAGTGTGATGCGCATCTGGGCCACGTGTTCCCTGATGGTCCGCCACCGACCGGGCTGCGCTACTGCATCAACTCGGTGTGCCTGGACCTGGTTCCCCGCAACTGACCTTTGGAGGCGCCGTCATGAGCGACAACCTGTTCGATACCCCATGCATCACGCTTGGCGGCGAGCCAAAAACCCTGGCGGACTTCGCGGGCAAGGCGGTGCTGGTGGTCAATACCGCCAGCAAGTGCGGCTTTACCCCGCAATACAAGGGCCTTGAGGCGCTATGGCAGCAGTATCGGGACCAGGGGCTGGTGATTCTGGGGTTCCCGTGCAATCAGTTTGGCAAGCAGGAGCCGGGTGACGAAGCGGCCATCTCCGAATTCTGCGAGTTGAATTTTGGCGTGACCTTCCCGCTGTTCAAAAAGGTCGAGGTCAATGGCCCCCAGGCTCATCCGCTGTTTGTCCAGCTCAAGAAACGTGCACCAGGGGTGTTGGGTTCGCAGGGGATCAAGTGGAACTTCACCAAGTTCCTGATCAGTGGCGACGGCACAAGCGTCAAGCGCTATGCCCCGGCCACCAAGCCCGAGGCGCTGAAGGCGGATATCGAAGCGTTGTTGTAAATACTGGCCAAACTTTGTGGTAACAGCGGTGTGAGGGTTCGACTTTCTCGCGATAGCATCACCCGCTTTGGTATGCACCGCAAAGCCAGTGGGAGCTGGCTTGCCTGCGATACAGACGCTGCAGCCTGTCAGGATAAGCGCATTGATCCCATCGCGAGCAAGCCCGCTCCCACAGGAATGTACCGCGCACCATGATTCAAGTTTTTTGCGGCACCCAGGTATCGATCAGGGCGGCCAGCTCTTCGCGCCGAAACGGTTTGGCCAGGTAGTCGTTCATGCCCGCCGAGCGGCAGCGTTCGCGCTCTTCGGGCATGGCATTGGCGGTCAGGGCAACGATGGGCAGCTTGGGCCAGCGCCCGCGATGGCGAATTTGCCGGGTGGCCTCGTAGCCATCCATCACCGGCATGTTGCAGTCCATCAACACCAGGTCAAAGGTCTTCTGCTCCAGCTGGCTCAGTGCTTCGCCGCCATGCCCCGCAACCACCACATCACAGCCCAGTTTGCTCAACATGCCCTTGGCCACTAGTTGGTTGACCGGGTTATCCTCGACCAACAGGATCCGTGCGCGGCGTGTAACAGGTGTGTTGTCGCTGGTAATGTCAGGGTGCAGGTCATCATCCTTGAGCAGCAGGTGCTGCAAGGTTTTATACAGCGCATAACGCGACAGCGGCCTGGCTTTCTGTTGCAGCGGCGCCAGCGCATTGACCTGATCGCTTGGCATAAAGTTGCCATAGGCGGTCACCAGCAAGATCGGCGCGCTGATGGCAGGCCGCAGGCCAAACAGGCACTCGGGGCAGTCGGTGATCAGCAGGTGCGGATCGGTGCCGGCCAATGAGTCATCCAGGGAGTAGCGCTTGAAATCCAGCCCCCATAGTGGCAAATAGCTCCCGAGCAGTTCGCTCAATCCGCTGCTCGCGGCGCTCACCACAATAACTCGCCCGCTCAGGGGCTTTTGCTTGATGGCCGGGGTATGGCAGGGCAGGGGCAGTTCGGCGCAGAACTGGCTGCCAAAACCGACTTCCGAACTGATGGTCAGCCGCCCGTGCATCACTTCGCACAGGCTGTTGGTCAGCGCCAGCCCCAGCCCGGTGCCACCGAACTGGCGGGTGATACCGGCCCCGGCCTGGGTAAAGGGTCTGAAAATTCGCACCTGAGCTTCCTGGGCGATGCCGATGCCGGTGTCGCACACTTCGATACGCACCTGATCGTTTTGCGCACTGAGGCGCACATCCACCCGCCCGAACCGGGTGAATTTCAGGGCGTTGGACAGCAGATTACTGACGATCTGGCGCACCCGGGTCGGGTCGCCCAGTACAAGAGCCGGGAAATCCGGGTCGATCAGGCAGGTCAGCTCCACGCTGGGCGCGGCGTTCTGCGACAGCAGGTTGGCGGTGTCTTCGATGAGAGTGCCCAGATCGAAGGCAATATGCTCAAGCTCCAGTTGGCCTGCGTCGAATTTGGACAGGTCGAGAATGTCGTTAAGCAGTTCGACCAGTACCTTGCCCGAGTCGTGGGCAATGGACAGTTGCTGGTGTTGTTCGGCATTCAGCGGGCTGTCCAGGCACAGCGCCAGCATGCCCAGCAGGCCATTGAGCGGGGTGCGGATCTCATGGCTCATATTGGCCAGAAATGCCGCGCGGGCCTGGGCCATTTCCAGGGCAGTACTGCGCGCAGCTTCAAGCTCTTCATTGGAGTGGCGCAGTTGATCGTTGATGGCCTCCAGCTCTTGGGTGCGTTGCGAAACAATGGTTTCCAATTGTGCCAGGTAGTCGGTCAGGCTGTTTTCGGCGCGCCGGCGGTGTTCCATTTCACGGGCCATGGCCTCGAACTGCTGGTTTGCAGCGTTGACCAATACGCCAATTTCATCATCTTCGTGGCCGGGAGGGCACTGCATCTTCGATTGGGTGGGGTTCCCGGGTTTGCGGTGGCTGAGTTCGCTTATCACCCGCACCAACGGCTTGGTCAGCATCACATAGAACAGACCCATCAGGATAAAGGTCAGGATGATGCTGCGGATAAAACCGCTCAGCAGTGTGACTTCAGCCCGCTGTAAAAAGCGCTTGCCGAAGGGGTAGGTGTCTACTTCAAGGTGCAGGACGCCCATGCTGAGTTCAGGCAGGTGGTTGAAGTACAGTCGTTGGTCAAAGGAGCGATTGGAGCCAAACAGGAAATCGCTCAGTGCCCGGTAACGCCCGCTTTCAGGTTGGTCCTGCACCGCCGATAGGACCCCGCCGTCACTGTCGATCAGCTGTGCACCGATGATTGCAGGTGAGCGCAACAGGCCTTGCAGGAGTTCCTGGGCCAGCTCGGAGTCAAGGTTGTAGGCAATGCGCGATGCCGGGTTATGGCTGATCTCGAGCAGCGATTGGATTTCGCGATTGATGGCGGCGTTTTCACTGGCATAATCGATGCCGATTTGCAGCAGGCTAAGCATGGCCCCGAGCACCAGCCCAACCAGCACCGTCAGCTTGGCTTGCTTGAAAGACAGGCGATGGGTGAGTTTTGTTTCCATGGGGTGCTGCACCTGTTTCCATTTCCTTGCGGGGTGCAAGAGTAGTCGATTCGAGCGTCAATCGGCAGCCTGACTGCGGTAATTGCAGTGTTGCGGGTAAGTCATTTTGAAGATGGCTGTCGAATTCTGGCAATAGCAATGTGCCATCACTGTGTATCAGTCTGAGGAAATGTTGTGAATTCTAAACTGGATGCCTTTCTGGAACGGGCCGAAGCGGTCCTTGCACGTCTTGAACCCCTGCTGCCAGCGCAGCGCGAATCGATCGAGTGGGACCAGTGCCTGGCTGCCCGGTGGCAGCGCGAAGGTCGCTCAGGCTATTTGATGCCGTTGCAAGTCAGCCTTGAGATGCGCCTTTCAGACTTGATCGGCGTTGATAACCAGCGTGATCAGCTGGGACGCAACACTAAACAGTTTCTTGACGGTCTGCCTGCCAACCATGCCCTGCTCTGGGGTTCACGAGGTACCGGCAAGTCTTCAATTATTCGCGCCTTGCTGGCCGAGTATGGCAGTGCGGGGCTGCGCCTGATCGAGATTGAACGTGATCATTTGGCCGACCTGCCGCGAGTGGTCGAGCAGTTGCAGGGTTTGCCTCAGCGTTTTGTGCTGTTTTGCGATGACTTGTCTTTCGAGGCCGGTGAAAGTGATTACCGGGTGCTGAAGAGCGTGCTGGATGGTTCGCTGGAGCAAGCGCCGGATAACGTCCTGCTTTACGCCACCTCGAACCGTCGCCATCTGGTGCCGGAAAAGGAAAGCGACAACGAGAACTGGAAGAACGTCGACGGTGAATTGCACCCTAACGAGGCGGTGGAAGACAAGATCGCCTTGTCCGACCGCTTTGGCCTTTGGCTGTCTTTCTATCCGTTTACTCAGGATCATTTCTTGAGTGTGGTCGAGCACTGGATAGAAGTATTGGCCAGCAAAGCCGGTTTAGAGTGGCAGCGTGACGAGGCACTGGATATTCTGGCCGTGCGCTGGGCGACCGGGCGCGGCAACCGCAATGGTCGTTGCGCCTATCAGTTCGCGCGTTATTGGGTAGGTCTGAAATTGTTGGAGCAAGTGAATGATTGATTTAAACGCCACAGGTGCTGGTCTTGACGGCTACACCCTGTTGCAGGCGCAACTGGAGTCATTGCTGGCGGATGAGCGAGATTTTATTGCCAATGCTGCGCAATTCTCGGCGTTTTTGTACCACCAGCTCGATGATCTGAACTGGGCAGGGTTTTATCTCAACCGCAACGAAGAGCTGGTGCTGGGTCCTTTCCAGGGCCAGATTGCCTGCGTGCGCATTCCTTTTGGCCGTGGCGTGTGCGGGGCTGCGGCGGCGAGCAGGCAGACACAGCGGGTTGATGATGTTCACGCATTTGCCGGGCATATCGCTTGCGACAGTGCTTCCAACAGTGAGTTGGTTGTGCCGTTGATCAAGGATGGCCGCCTGATTGCTGTGCTCGATCTGGACAGCCCGAGCATCGGGCGCTTCAGCGAGCAGGACCAGCAGGGCATTGAAGCCCTCGCCGCGATCTTTTTGCGCCTGAGCGAGTGCTGAAAACTCGCTAGGCGGTTAGCCCGGCCTTGAGCAGCAGCGCATCGATATCGACCGTGTCGATTTGTTCAGGGTCGAGAAACTGCCGGGCGTACTGCATAAACACCTGCTCGCGCATAAATAACGCGAACAGCTGTGGGTCGATATGAGCATCGTGGCACATGGTGGCCATGATGCTCAGCGCTTCGCTTAACGTCTTGCTGCGTTTATAGGGGCGGTCCGAGGCGGTCAAGGCTTCGAAAATATCGGCAATCGCCATCATCCGTGACTCCAGGCTCATCTCTTCGCGTTTCAGGCGTTTTGGATAGCCGGTACCGTCCATTTTTTCATGATGACCACCCGCAATTTCGGCAATGTTGCTCAGGTAAGCGGGCAGGGGCAGGCTGTTAAGCATCAGGATGGTCTGCACGATGTGGTTGTTGATGATGTAGCGTTCCTCGTTGGTCAATGTGCCGCGTCGGGTACTCAGGTTGTACAGTTCACCCCGGTTGAACTTGTATTGCGGCACCTCGAGTTTGAAGCCCCAGGGGTTATCAGGGTCAATCAGGTCGGCTTCCGGGCGAAGGAACAGGTGCTCGGGTTTGTCGGCCAGCAGATGCTCGGTGACCGGCAAGTCGTTTTCCTCGCGGGTGGCCTGGCGTTTGTTTTCTTCCCAGGACACCCCCAGCCGATCGTCCAGTGTTCGCGTCCATGTACGCTGGGAAATGGCGCTCAAGCGCTCCAGGTCAGTCTCTTTCATAGCCTCGCCGCCCAAGTTGCATTGCGCCACAAAGGCGAAGTCGTCATCCAGCGCTGCCAGGCAGATATCGCGCAACGGAGACAGTTGTTGATCGTCTCCACCCAGGGCGAGTGCCTGCCAGTAGTTGACCCAGGCATCGCGCTTGAGCACTTCGAAACGGGTGCGAATTTCGTGAATGCGGTCGTACAGGGTTTCCAGTTTGGTGGCCTTGTCGACCACATATTCGGGTGTTGTGACCTTGCCACAGTCATGTAGCCAGGCTGCGATGCGCAGGGCCTCCCACTGCTCTTGCGAAGGATCGTAGTGCTTAAATTCCGGCCTTTGATTGGCTGCCGCAGCCCGGGCCAGCATCAGGGTGAGGGTCGGCACCCGCTGGCAATGGCTGGCGGTGTACGGGCTTTTGGCGTCGATGGCGCCAGCCAGCAGTTGAATCAAGGCATCCAGCAGTTGCTTTTGGCGTTCTTGCAGGCGTTGGCTCTCAATTGCCACGGCGGCGGTGCCGGACACGGCTTGAATAAAGGCAATCCGGTCAGCCCGCAAGTGGTCCTGGTCGTCACTTGAACCACTGTCGTTGAGCACCAGCAGCAAAATACCCACGGTTTCGCCATGGCGGTTGTGCAGGCGAATACCGATCAGGTGGATACTCTGGCTGCCCAGTGCCTGTATCACCGGTTGCAAATCGCCCGCCTGCTCAAGCTCGAGTGAGCGGGCGATACTGTCACTGCCTTCGAGCAGTCCTCGCAGCCACTCCGGATTCTGGTTGCTTTCAGGGTCCAGGCCAGACTGAGGCAGGGTTGTCAGGTCCTGGGGCTGGCCATTGATGATCAGCCCCTTCAACTCTAGTTGGGTACTGTCGTTTTTGGTCAGGTAAATCAGGCCGGCCTGGGCCTGGGCAATCTTGATCGTTTCCAGCAAAACCGATTGCAACAAGGGCTCAAAATGAGTGTGGGCCGAGAGGCTGGAGGTGATTTCAAAAAAACTGGCCAGGGTTTCTTTCATGCGCCCCATGGACTCTTCCAATTGGTCGATTTCGAGCACGATCGATTTCTGGCTGAGGGGATAGTTGAAATCGAACCGGCGAATGGCATCGGCTTCGCGTACCAGTGCCTGCAAGGGCTTGACCAGTAGTCGGGAGGTTACCCAGCCCATTGGCAGGCACAGCAGCAGAGCCGCCAATGTCACCAGGGCACCTTGCCATCTCAGCCGATAGGCATCGGCCAGCAACTCGTCCTCCGGGACCATCATGGCTAATTGCATGCCATTGGCCCCACCATCGTCTACTTCGAACCGTGAAACGATCCATTGCCGCTCGCCGTCGTACAGGCGCTTGCGGGTGCCTGCTCCCTGGCTGACCAGATGACTCAGGGCCGGGCTTAACTCGGATATTTTGGGCAGGTTTGCAGGGTCCTTGGCGGTCAGTAACTTGCTGAAATCCGGGTAGGCAATGGCCCGGTCATCGGCCCCGTACAAAACAATTTGCGTGCTGGGCGTTGTCAGATGCCCGGCGAGGGTGGCGGACAGCTGAGAAAGGGTTACGTCGGCACCAATCACCGTGTTGGCGGCGCTGCGTTTGGCCAATGTTGTGCCGACCTCGTGAGTGGTAAAAAACAGATAAGGGCTGGTGGTGGTTTGATTGTTTTCGGCGTGCCCCGGGATAAACCATTTACGGGTGCGAGGGTCGTAGACTTCATTGGTGATATTTTTTTGTTCCAGCTGTTTCAGTGAAGCATCCAAATACAGTTTTTTTGATTCAACGCTGCTCTGTTGCGCTGAACGCTGTATGGACCACACTTCGTAGCTCGCCTGTGGTGGTGCATGGAGCTGGAGCCGTAAAGCCATATTGCGCAAAGGCCTTACAAGAAAAAAGTTACCGTTGTCATCCCCCAGGAACAGCGCTGACAAGCTGTGGTTGTCTTCGAGGGTTTGCACGAAAGGCTGCAGCAGCCCCATTCGAAGTTCGGTTTGATCGGTTATGGCAGCAGGGTTGAGGGTCAGCAGGTTCAGGGCATGCCGTATGGGTTGGTAGGCATTGAGCAAGTCGCGCTGTACATCCTGCTCCAGGTAGCCGAACAGCTTCTGGCTGCTGCCGAGAATAATCTGGGTGGTCTGCTGATAGTTGAAAACACCCAGCACAATACCCAGCAGGAGCAACAAAAATGTAAACATCGCACTAATGTGAACATGCAGCGGGAGTTGACGGTTCCGGGATTGCGCAACATTGCGCATGAGCAGTTACTCCGCAATAGATTCACGTGCCGATGCTTTTAGCATAGTGAAATCGAGCCAACCTGCTCGGCCATTGGCCGGTTTTACGGTTTGTGGCTCAGGTGTCCCTTGCCAGTTTTTGCAACTGCCTGGCCAATGCCTGCTCCAGAGATTGCATGGAGGCTCGAACTTCATCACGTGCCTGGATGAGATTGGAGGGAGTGGCTTGCTCCAGGATTTCGCAATGTTTGATCAGCTCGTCGGCCCCTACAATGCGTGCCGCGCCTTTTATCCGGTGGGCAATATCGGCAAATGGTTGCAACGCTCCGTTATCGGGTAGTTCAAGCAGTGTTTTGAGGTCATCGCTGTTGCTGCGCAGCAGCTCTTCCAGCAAGCGCTTTTTCTGTTCGTTATTGCCTCCGGAAAGGGCGTTGAGCGATTCAAGGTTGAAGTTGTCCTGGCTGGTGTACAGCGGCACAAGTGCCGTGAGACGCTGGCTCAACAGGGTCAGGCTGATGGGTTTGAACAGGCAGTCGTCCATGCCGGCCTGTTTGCAACGCTGGAGCTCTTCAGGCTGGGCATTGGCAGTAAACCCCAGCACGGTGCATGGCCGCAGGCTGGATTCCTGTTCATGCTGGCGTATGGCCCTGGTCAGGTCATAACCGTTCATGACGGGCATGTTGCAGTCGGCAATGACCAGGTCGAATGTGCCTTCTTTCCAGGTTTTAAAGCCGGCGGCGCCATCATGTTCGGTGGTAAAACGATGACCCAGATAGCCCAGTTGCTGGCACATCAACAGGCGATTGGCAGGGTGATCGTCCACTACCAGCACGTTCAACCGCTGCGCCGCAGGGTCGATCGAAGGCTCTTGCGCGGCGGTGTTCGGGCAGGGCTCCAGGGTTGGCACCTTGAGGTTTACTTGAACCAGGGTACCAACGTTTACCTGGCTGCTCAGTTCGAGGGTACCGCCCATCATTTCGCAAAGGCTGCGGCAGATCACCAGGCCCAGACCTGCACCATTGAGGGCCAGTTGCCCGCTGTTTTCTGCCTGGGCGAAGGGTTCAAACAGGCGCGCCTGATCGCGTTCACTGATGCCTATGCCCGTGTCTTTGACGCTCAGTTGCAGCTCTGCCTGGTTGGGCGAGCTGGCAGGCAGCAGGTTCATCTCCAACGTAACCTGCCCGTGGGCGGTGAACTTGATTGCGTTGCTCACCAGATTGGTCAGGATCTGCTTGAAGCGCAGCGGATCGATCAGAACATCGGGTGTGCTGCCCTCTGCTTTGAATATCAGGGAGAGGGTCAGGCTTTTTTGTCTGGCCAGACCATCAAATACGCGGATCACGGAATTTGCCAGATTGCGCAGGTTGACCCGTTCTGGTGACAGGTTCAGGCGACCGGACTCGATGCGGGCAATATCGAGAATATCGCCGATCAATTCCAGAAGGTCGTTGGCCGAGTTATAGGCGACCTCAATGGACGGGCGGTCAAGATGCCCCTGATCGGCGCGCTTGAGGGTGAGTTCCAGCAAACCGATCACGGCATTCATAGGGGTGCGGATTTCATGGCTCATGGTGGCCAGGAAGGTGCTTTTGGCGCGGTTGGCGTCATCTGCCAGTTCCTTGGCCGTGCGCAACTCATCCAGAAGCTGGCGGCGTTCACTGATATCGATCCAGCCGCCGATAATGCCCTGGACTTCGCCCAGTGAGTCCCGAAAAGGAAGTATCCAGTGATAGATGGTGAAGGTTTTACCGCCGATATTGAGCGGGCGATCAAGGATGAGCGGGGTCCCCTCACGCATGACGCGCATGTAGTCGGCCTGGTAGTCATGGGCTTCGCACTCGTTGCTCAGAAGGCCACAGGCTTGCATCACCGTTTTGCCGATTACCTCCTCCCGTCTGGCAGAGAAGGCTTTTAGGTAGCTGTCATTGCAGGTTTGCAGAATGCCTGCGCGATCGCGTACATAAATGGGATGGGGCGTGCCATTGACCATTGCCCGCATAAATTCGAACTGATCGCTGAGGGCTCGTTCGGCCTTTTTCCGTTGGCGGATCTGGCGGCGCATGTAGGCGTTCCAGATCAGTGACAGCAACAGTAAGACACTGGTGCCAATGATGATCTGGTAAATCAGGCGATGGTAATTACGCCAGTAGCTATCGGATGCCGGGGCGTACCCGCGCCAGCGGCTGTTGATGATGCCCAGTTCATCAGGCGCAATGCTCAGCAGCGCCTTGTTGAGGATTGAGCTCAACTCGGTGGCATCCCGTGCAGTGGCGAGGGAAAACGTGGCAGGTTGGGTGCCAATAGTGGCGCTGATTTGCAAACGGTCCTGAAACATTTGCGAGGCAAGCAAGTAGTTGGCAATGACTAGCGTATTGACCGCTCCTTGCACTTCGCCTTCTGCCAGCAGTTCTGTGGCACGGTAGATACTCTCTGTTTCGACCAGTGTTATTTGTGGGTATTGGCTGCGCAGGTATTCGGTCAGCGGGTTGCCTTGGCTCAGGGCCAGTTTTTTCCCCGCCAGTTGTTCAAGACTTGCGGGTGCCTTGCGCCCCTTTGCGGTGAGCAGGACAAACGAGTTGACGAGATAGGGGCGGCTGAAACTCAGGGTGCCTTGTCGCGGGGCCGTCGGGCTGATGGCTGCAATAATGTCGGTTTCGTGCTGGTTGACCATCTGCATCATTTTATTTAGGCCGCGCACGCGCTGTATCTCGAAGCGCAGCCCGGTACGCAGGCGGATCATCTCCAGCAGGTCGGCAGTAATGCCCCTGAAATTACCGTAGGCGTCAAAGAAAGTCAGTGGCGCCATGGTTTCGCTGACCGCCACCCTGACCACAGGGTGTTGCGCCAGCCAGCGCTCTTCGCGCTCTGTAAGTTGCAGCTTTTGGTCGGAGAGCAGAATGTCGCTGCCCGCGCTCCAGCGCTTGGCGATGCTTTGCTGTTCGCTCTGGGGGACCGCCCTGAGGGCGGCGTTGATGATATCGAGCAGTTGCGCATTGTCACGATGCACGGCAAAGCTGAAGCCATGGGCTTCGTGTTTGCCGAAGTTGGCCATCTTGATGTTTTTCAGGTACCCCTTGTTGATCATGTAATGGGTCGAAACAGTGTCCCCCAGAAACACATCGGCCTGATCGAAAGCCACTGCATTTATGGCGTTTTGATAGGACGGGTAGGATTGAATAATTGCCTTGGGGTAGAGCGCCTTGACCTCATTCAGGGGCAAGTAGTGGTACACCATGCTCAGGCGCAGGCCCTCAAGGCCTTGTGATAACGAGCGTGTTTCACCCTCACGGGTCACCAGCACAGGTTGGTCGATGGCGTATGGCGCGGAAAGCAGCAGCTTCTGGTTGGCGGCTTCAAAACCATTGGAAGTGCCAAGCAGGTCGATGTGCCCCTCTTCAAGTGCTTTGATGGCTGCGTCTCTGGATGCAAAGCGCTGGATCTTTATGGATACACCCAGGGCTTTGGCCAGGATGCCGACGTAATCGGCGGTAAGCCCTTCGTAGTCCTGACCGCTGTCGGTCATGTCAAAAGGCGGGTAATCGGCAGTAGAGGTGCCCACCAGAAGTTCGCGCTTGTTCTGGAGCCAGTAACGCTGCGCTTCGTCCAGCAGGACTTCCACATGATAGGTGCCCGAGCGGCTGAGCAATGAAAAGCTTTCGGGGCGGGAGGGTTCGGCTAGCACCGAGGTGCACAGAACACAACCTGCGAGCAGTGACAGATACTTGTTTAACCGCGTGGGCATCCTATTTCTCACACCAGGGCGTTGCGTTTGGCCAGTTCGATAAGTTCAACCAGAGACGTGGCTTTTAGTTTTTGCATGAGGCGCTTTTTGTAAGTGCTCACGGTTTTGTTGCTGAGAAACATGCCGGCGGCAATATCCTTGTTTGTTTTACCTTGTGCAAACAATTTGAGAACCATCAGCTCCCTGTCGTTGACTTGTTTGAAAAGCTCGATTTCAGAAAAGCAGCTAATTTCATTTTTTTCAGGAGTCAATGCTTGGCTCGGAAAGTAATTGTAGCCAGAGAATACAGCTTTTATTGCACTGACAAGTTCACTTAGCTCTTCTTGCTTGCACACATACCCTGCAGCACCGGACTGCATGCAGCGCATGGCGAAAAGCGCTGGCGACTGGGCTGTAAGGACCAGCGTTTTAAGGGTTGAATTCATTGCATTGAAGCGTGCCAGCACTTCCAGCCCATCGAGTTTTGGAATACTGATATCGAGAATTATGAGGTCGGGCACGCACTCACGGATCATTTGCATGGCATCTACGCCGTTGTCAGATTCCCCGACTATTTCATAACCTTCATGTTCTAACAACATACGAATTGCCAGGCGGATAACCGGGTGGTCATCGACAATAAAAACGCTGCTCATATTGACTCCCTATAATGCGCTGCATAGAAAGTTGGCACCTTATCTCAGATGCAAGAGTCGGAGCACGAAGCGAGCAGCCTACAAACGTAGTATGGGAATTGTCCTACGTTAAATAAGGCGTGGACTCACGAGTTATACCTGGGTTGTAGGTGATTTGATTCAGTATCGAAACATTGGTTTATTGTTGGGGGTGGTATGTTTCCTTTGCTCTAGGAATAATCCTACGTAATGATGATTGTAATCAACATAATGTTTGTTTGGGTGGGTTGGGTGCTCTGATTTTAATTTGATATATGATTGTTGGCTGAGCGTGCAGGCAGGCAATAGCGGAGTGTGTTTGGTTTTAATGCCCACCCTTTTGTACAAGAGCGGGCAGGGTTGTCAGGTGGGGGTGGAGTGGCCGGTCATTGCTCTTGCCATTTCAGTGGCATAGCTATCGGTCATGCCAGCGATAAAGTCGATGATGCGCATAAACGAGCGATGCAGGGGCCAGTGCGGATCCGGGGCGTTATGGCCGAGCAAATCGAGGATGCGGCGACTCTTGAACGATGGCGTTTTCCCACCATGTTGCTCCAGCGCTGCGCCGCAAAAAGCATTGAGCAGGATTTCCAGGGTGGTATAGGCCCCAACTTCATGCAGGGTTTTGCGTTTGTCCTGAAAGATTCTTTTGCGTGCCATGTCTTTGGCATCTAGCACACAGCGTTTGGCAGGGCCGTGCATATGCTCCACCAGATCACCTGGCAATGTGCCTGCCAGCAGCGCCTCCTGTTGCTCGACAAAGGCCAGGGCTGCTGCGTTGGTCAGATGCTCGATTGCCTTGCCGCGCAGGATTGCCAGCTTGCGGCGCCGGGAGTCATCGGGGCCGAGCAGGCGGTAGGTCTCTGGCAAATCATCGCCCACCAGGCCTAACAGCAGGGCCTCGACTTCGCTGTACTGCAGCAGGTCCATCTCCAGGCCGTCTTCCAGATCGATCAGCGCATAGCAAATGTCATCGGCGGCTTCCATCAGGTAGACCAGGGGGTGACGGGCCCAGCGCTGGTCTTCTATCTGTGGCAGGCCCAGCTTGTGGGCGATACCTTCGAGCAGGTGCAATTCACTCTGGTAGCAGCCGAACTTGTGCTTTTTGTAGCCAAGCGAGTCGGCGTGGCGTGCCGTCCAGGGGTATTTGAGAAAGGTGCCCAGGGTGGCATGGGTCAGGCGTGTGCCGCCATCGAACTGATGGTACTCAAGCTGAGTCAGTACGCGGAAACCTTGGGCGTTGCCTTCAAAGCTCAGGAAATCATTGCGTTCAACGTCGCTCATGTCATCCAGCCAGCCCCGCTTGGCTGATTGCTCAAACCAGTTGCGGATGGCATCTTCGCCGGAGTGACCAAAGGGCGGGTTGCCAATGTCATGGGCCAGACAGGCCGACTGCACCACCATGCCCAGATCTGCGGGGTCGCACCATTGCGGCAGGGCGCTGCGGATGGTTTCGCCCACGCGCATGCCCAGTGAGCGACCGACGCAGCTGACCTCGAGGGAGTGGGTGAGGCGAGTATGGATATGGTCGTTGCTGTTGACCGGATGGACCTGGGTCTTGCGCCCCAGGCGGCGAAATGCGCCCGAGAAGATGATCCGGTCGTGGTCCTTGTGGAAAGGGCTGCGCCCCAGCTCTTCGGGGCTGTGGTGAGGTTTGCCGAGACGCTCGCGGTTAAGCAGGGTTTGCCAATCCAAGGCGCAGTGCTCCGTTAGTGATTGAGAGTGCAGCTTCTCGCTTCAGAACGGATGGCGCAAGTGGGGGGCAGATTTCAAGCATTATCAGAGACTTCACTGTGGGAGCTGGCTTGCCTGCGATGCAATCGACGCGGTTTGTCAGGTAAACCGCAGCGATACCATCGCGAGCAAGCCCGCTCCCACAGAAGAAGGGTTGTCCTTACGCCTCAAGGCTTGCGCGAAGCCTGGATCACCATCTTGATCAGCGGTATCAAGCCAGTGGTCAAGCCGATCCAGCGAGACGCACCCTCAGCGTTTTTGCTTTTTGCACCACGCCCGGTCAGAAAACCGAGCAGGGTGACAATCCCTACACCCCACAGGGGCGCGTGCTTGATGCCGAGGGTTTCTTGCCAGTTGCTGGTCATCCCGCGCATTTTTTGCAGGGGTTGCAGCAATTGTTGCGATTCATGCCGAATCTCCTGGCGATGCATTTCCATGCGCAAACGAATCAGGGTTTTGCGCAGTTCCTGGCGTGAGGCATTTTTTGGCAATTCAGGCAGGCTCATGGCAGCAAACGCTCGCGGTCTTTGGCCAGCTCTTCGAGCGTGGCGTTGAAAGGAGAGGACTCATCGAACACCGCAGCTTTAAGGCGTAACCCGCAGAACACCGCGGCCAGGGTATAAAACACGCATAACCCGATGATGCCGGGGATGCGGTAACTGTCCCATAGCAGGATCATCACCAGCCCCGACAGCCCAATCAGCAGCAACAGGCCGAACACCAGTGCCAGCCCGGCAAACAACAACAGGCTGACCGTGCGCGCCTTCTGTTCTTGCAGTTCGATGCCCAGCAGTTCGACATGGCTGTGCAGCAGACCCAGAAACGCAGCACCCAGGCGCCGCGGTGAGGAACGGGGGGAACCGGATTCGTCAGTCATATCAGCGCCGTGTTGCCAGCAGGCCAATCAGAAAGCCTACGCCAGCTGCAATGCCCACGGATTGCCAAGGGTTTGCCTGGACGTAATCTTCAGTGGCCACCACGGCGGCCTGGCTGCGATCCTTTAACGACTCCTTGGTTTCTTCCAGGGTTTCGCGGGCTTTAAGCAGGCTGTCCTTGATCTGGGCGCGCAGCTCTTCAGCCTGATCGCCGGCCAGGGTCGCGGTGTGTTCCAGCAGCTTTTCGGCGTCGAGTACCAGGGTCTGGAAATCGGCCATCAGGATTTCTTGAGCATTCTTTGCTGTTTTACGGGCCATGATTTACTCCATTAGTGGCTTGATAAACGTTCGAGTGTAGGCCTTCGGCGAAGGTTCACTCGCTTCTCTGGTATTACAAAAGCGTTTCATACGTAGATACCAGAGAAGTTTGTATAGATCAGGGGTAAAACCTTACCTTAAATCAGTCATTTTCGCGGGATGTTGCTGCGTCGCGCGAGTCTTCATTTTCAAAACAGCCTTCGAGCAAGTGATAGCGGTCGTGGCGAACCTGGTCTACCCGGCGTTGCACGGTTTTTTCTGACAGACCCAGCAAAATCAGCGCATGGGAGGCGAGCATCAGGCTCGACTCGAGCAATTCCGGCACTACCTCAGTGGCCCCCGCGGTCTTGAGCTCTGCTAGCTGACTGTCGTCGCGGGTTCTGACCAGGATGGGCACTTCGAGGGTGATCAGTCGGGCTTCTTTGAGCACGCACATGGCCACTTCGGTGTTGTCCACGGCAATCACCAGCAGTCGCGCACGATCCAGGCCTACAGCCCTCAGCAAATCACCCCGGCGGGCGTCGCCGTAATGCACGCAGCTGTCCGCGTTTGCTGCTTCTTCGATACGGTCGGGGTCGTAGTCCAGGGCAACAAAATCCTTGTGCTCACTGCGCAGAAAACGCCCGATGGACTGACCCACGCGGCCATAGCCACACATCACCACGTGACCGTGCAGTTCGGCGTTTTGCGTGGCGATTTCTTCCAGTTCCGCTTCCTCATAGGATTGGCGGTGCAGGCTGGCGGCGATGCGCGGCGCGGCGCGCAACAACAGGGGCGTCAACAGCATCGAGCAGAAGGTAGCGGCCAGCAGGTAGGCAGCAAATTCGGGTGGGATCAGCGAGTTGAGCTGCATCTGTGCCATCAGCGCAAAGCAGAACTCGCCGCCCTGGGCCAGTGCCAGGCCACTGCGCCAGGCTGTTTCCCCGTCGCTGCCACGCAACTTGACCAGGATTGCGACCACGGCGCCCTTGACCAGCATCAAGGCCAGGGTCAGGCCCAGAATCAGGAAACCATCGTGAACAAACAACTGCAGGTCGATCAGCATGCCGATACTGACGAAAAACAGCCCCAGCAGGATGTCCCGGAAGGGCCGGATATCGGCTTCAATCTGGTGCCGGTAGTGGCTTTCGCCCAGCAGCATCCCGGCCAGAAAGGCCCCCAGTGCAGGTGACAGACCGAGCAGGTGGGTAAGCCAGGCAGTGAGCAGGACGATCACCAGCGCCAGCAACACGAACAGCTCGGCCGAACGGGATGCGGCCACTTCGTGAAACAGACGCGGCAGCAGAAAGCGGCTGGCAAACAGCAACCCCAAAAACAGGATGACAGTCTTGCCCAGGGTAATCGGCAACGCCCAATACCAGGCCTGATCACTGCTGCCGGCGAAGACCGGTACCAGGGTCAGCAACAGCACCGCAACCACGTCCTGAAACAGCAGCACGCCGATGGCGTTCTGGCCGTGTCGGCTGAAGATTTCCCCCAGGCTGGTGAGCTCCTTGCTCACGATTGCGGTGGACGACAGGGCCAGCCCCGCACCGAGCAGGAAGGCGCCGTTAAAACTCATGCCGAACGCATACAGCAGGCCGCCAAGCGCCACTGCCGAACACAGTACTTGCAGGCTGCCCAGGCCAAACACCACCCGGCGCAGCTTGAGCATCTTGGGCAGTGAAAACTCCAGCCCCAGGGAAAACAGCAAAAACACCACCCCCATTTCGGCCAGATCCGGCAGATTAGGGCTGTCATTGATCCAGTCCAGTGCGGTTGGGCCGACGAACAGGCCTACACACAAATAGCCTAATACCGGTGGCAACTTCAGACGGCGGAACACCGCAATGACCACCAGTGACGAGGCAAGGATGATTAACAGATTGGCAAACACGAAAGACTTCCTTGGCGGGTCGTGAAAAGGGGCGCGAGCATCCGGCAATTACGAAGGGCTGTCGCTGATGTGGGTCAAGCGTAGTCGTAAGCGGCGCAACAGAGCGATTGTATTGGTAAATCAATCAACTGACTGCAGGTATCTGCTGTGGGTCGACGTCCTTGGGCAAGGCTCTTAAGATGGACACTTTATTACTCAGGTCGTTATTTATGCCTCCCGAATGTCAATTGTTCGGCACCTTGGGTTGTCACCTGTGCGAATTGGCCGAGGCAGTTGTGATGCCTTTGGTGGAGCACGGGCTGATGGTCGAACTGGTCGATATTGCCGACAGCGAATCCTTGTTTGAAAGCTACGGTTTACGTATTCCCGTTTTGCGCCGGGTCGATACGGGCCAGGAGCTGGGTTGGCCGTTTGATACTGAACAGGTGGTCAATTTTCTCGGATAAACCGGCATAATCACCGGCTGCACTTTGCGCCCGAGTTTCTATATGTCATCCCAGCCTTTTATCGCCGCCGAGCATCAAGCCAGCACCTTGCACCTGCCGCCAGGCAAGTGGCTGACGGTGTTCGACTGCCTTTGCGAGCACTTCAGTACCATCAGTCGCGAGCAGTGGCTTGACCGAATCGCCCGTGGTCGGGTGTTGGATGCCGAGGGTCTGCCGATCAGCCTGCAGCTGGCGTACAAGGAAGGCCTGCGTATTCATTACTTTCGCGAAGTGCCCAATGAAACGCCGATCCCGGTACAGGAGGCTATCTTGTATGCCGATGAGCATCTGGTGGTGGCGGACAAACCGCATTTCCTGCCGGTGACCCCGGGCGGCGAGTATGTCGAGCAAACGCTGTTGCGCCGCTTGATCCGCACCCTGGATAACCCGCATCTGGTGCCGCTGCACCGTATCGACCGGCACACGGCAGGGCTGGTGCTGTTTTCGGCCAACCCGCAAAGTCGCTCGGCGTATCAGTCGTTGTTTCCCACACGCAAAATCGACAAGCGCTACGAGGCCATCGCCCGGGCACTGCCTGAGCTTGAGCTGCCACTGGTGCATAAAAGCCGTCTGGTGGAGGGCGAGCCGTTTTTTCGCATGAAAGAAGGCCCGGGGGTCAGCAATACGGAAACCCTGGTCGATATTTGTGAGAAAAATGGTGAGTTATGGCGTTACGCGTTGTACCCCGTGACCGGAAAAAAGCATCAGCTACGGGTGCATATGGCGGCATTGGGGGCGGGGATTTGCAATGACCCGTTCTACCCGGATGTGATCAAGGACGCCGTCGATGACTACGCCAATCCGTTGAAACTGCTGGCCCAGAGCTTGCGCTTTGCCGATCCGTTGACGGGCGAAGAACGTTTCTTCGAGAGTCGGCTTCAGCTCGACTGGTAGCGGTTGTATTTCTCCTCAGACCGGGTAGTCAGAATCGGGTTTTAAAGTCTGAACAAGTTGTTTAAAACAACCTAAGGTCGTCGAAAATACGATGAATGTCGGGTAAAGTCAGAAATGAAAAACTCTTCATAAACACTCCGCTCGAAGATTGATAGCTTGCTTGGTGCTAGCCAATCATTCGAGTTCTAATAATGAATAAAAAATTTCTCAAAAGCGCTCTGGCGCTACCCATTGCCCTTGCCTCCACTCAACTTTTTGCCGGTGGTTTTGCCCTCAACGAACAAAGTGTCAGCAGTATGGGCACCGGTTTTGCCGGTCGCTCCTCTTCTGCCGACGATGCCAGTACTGTGTATGGCAACCCCGCCGGCATGTCCCGCATCAAGCACAACGAAGCCAGTTTCGGTGCTACCTACCTTGATGCCAAATCCACTATCAAGGACGCCAGTTCTTCCCAGTTTGGTGGCGATAACCCAGGTACCAACAAGGGCGACATGGTGCCCGGCATTGGTGTGCCGTTTGGCTATCTGGTGACGCCGGTCGACGAACACTGGGCGTTCGGCCTGGGCATTTATGCCCCGTTTGGTCTGGTCACCGACTATGAACACAGCTTCCAGGGCAACGGCTTTGGTAATAAAAGCAAAGTTCAGGTCATCACGGTCCAGCCGACGGTCAGCTATGCCTTCAACGACAAGGTTTCGGTGGGTTTCGGCCCGACGTTCAACCGCATCAGCGGCGAGCTGGACTCTAAAGTGCCGGCGTTTGGCCTGGGCACGGAAAACGTCAAGATCAAGGGTGACGACACGGCCACCGGTTTCAATGCTGGCCTGTTGGTCCAGGCGCTGGACAGCACTCGCATTGGCGTGACTTATCACTCGCAAGTGGTTTATCACCTCAATGGCAACACTAGCGCCTCAGGCTTTCTCACAGATCTGGTAGATGGTGGGCCACAGCGTTATGACGCCAAGCTGAACATCACCACGCCGTCGTCGGTAGACTTCTCCGTCACTCACCAACTCAACGATGACTGGACTCTTTACGCGGGTAGTACCTACACCCGCTGGAGCCAGTTAAAGAAAATTACGGTCAACAACTCGGGTGTGTCCGACGCGGCCATCGGACTGGCTGGCCTGGATTCCATCACCGAAGAACAGCACTGGCATGACACGTGGTCGCACGCCATCGGCGCTGCGTACCGGGTCAATAAACAACTGGTTTTGCGTACCGGTTTCTCGGTGGATGAGACTCCAACCAACAATACTGACCGCTCGGTTCGTATTCCTACGGGCGACCGAACTGTTTTCAGCGTGGGGGCCGGTTGGACGCCAGTAGATAACCTGACCTTCGACGTCGCCTATTCCTATCTTAAGGAAGAGCCGATCAAGGTCCGTGAGAACCAGCCTGCATTGGGCCTGACCTACGACGCCAAATATGAAAACAGCGCCAACGGCTTTGGTGGTTCAGTGACGTATCGATTCTGATCGCGTGTCTTTCGGCTTTTAAAAAACAAAACCCGCACAAGGCGGGTTTTGTTTTAAAGCGCAAACCCTGGGGCTTACAGCTCTTTAACAGTACGAATCTGGTCTTTGTTGATGCGGGTTTCTTTGCCGTCCAATTGTTTGAACTGGTAGAAACCCGACGCGCTGTCGTACTTCGGCGCGTCGACTGTCTGGATTTCGCGGCCGTCGTTCAGCGTGATCACCGAAGGCGAGGAGCAGCCGGCAATGGCGGCCAGGCCAGCAGCGAGCATCAGGGCGGCGAGAGTCCGGTGAGTCATGGTGTATCTCCAACAAGTGAATGTGCTGTTTTGGATTACTGACCCTGAGACGTTTACAGCGTCTGCAAGTTCCATTGATAGTGTCAGACGGACACCGGCACTGATTATTTCAGTAAATCCGCCGTATTGAAATTGCTCAGGCGCGGATCATTTTCAACCCATTGGCAGGCCTGTGCATTGAGCTGGAGCATGATTTTGCGCGGGCTACGCTCACCTGCCTGCCAGGCTGCTTCAAAGGTGCCAGCCAACGCCTTCGGGATCACACACAGCAGCGGTTCCCAATGCTCGCCGTGGCGCAGCATTACCGGCTGGTCGGGGTGTTCGCTGGCGGCACGAAGCAGGGCGTCGAGCAACTCAGGGTCAATATTGGGCACATCACAGGGCAGCACCAGCACATGTGGGTGTCTGGCCGCAGCCAGCCCGGCGCGGATTCCGGCCAGAGGCCCGTCAAAATCTTCATTGCCATCACTGACCAACTGGTCGGCATAAGCTGCGTAGCGCTCGTGGTTACGATTGCACGAAATGATCAGGTCATCGGTCAGCGGGCGAGCGACCCGTTGCACGTACTCGATCAGCGGCTGGCCCCGCCACAACACCAGGCCTTTGTCCTGGCCGCCCATGCGCTGACCGCGGCCGCCCGCCAGCAGCAAGATGGAGCATCGAATCAGGCTCATAAGGGACTCCGTGCAACCAGGCAAAAGAAGGCCTGTGATATAACACCGGGCTGTTTCTCCTACAACTGGACCTCGCCGATGAAAGCCAAGGTTGACGCACCTTTCGTACCTTTGAATATCGCTGTTCTGACTGTCAGTGACACCCGGACCCTGGAAACCGACACCTCTGGCCAGGTTTTTGTCGATCGCCTGAGCGTAGCCGGACACAACCTGGCGGCGCGGGTATTGCTCAAGGATGACCTGTACAAGATTCGCGCCCAGGTCGCGACCTGGATTGCCGAGGATGAGGTGCAGGTGGTGCTGATTACCGGCGGCACCGGGTTTACCGCTCGCGATAGCACCCCTGAAGCGGTGAGTTGCCTGCTGGATAAGCAGGTGGATGGTTTTGGCGAACTGTTTCGTCAGATTTCGGTGGCCGATATTGGTACTTCGACCGTGCAATCGCGCGCCCTGGCCGGTTTGGCCAATGGCACGCTGGTGTGCTGCCTGCCGGGTTCGACCAACGCGGTACGCACCGGTTGGGACGGGATCCTGGCCGAGCAGCTGGACTCCCGTCATCGTCCGTGCAACTTCGTCGCCCATTTGAAGCAGGCAGCGGCCTGTGAAAGCCGTGGGTAAGCCGGGCCGCACGGGCGAGCTGATGCCAGTGGAAGTGGCGTTGGCGCGTCTGCTGGCGCTGGCTGAGGCCGCGCAGATTCGCGAGAGCGAGCAGGTGCTGCTGGCTGCGAGTGAAGGCCGGGTACTGGCCCATGATCTGGTTTCAAGCCTTGACCTGCCGCCCTGGCCCAACAGTGCCATGGACGGTTATGCATTGAATGTGGCCGATTGGTCGGGCGAGCCGCTGGTGGTCAGTCAGCGTATTTTTGCTGGCGCCGCCCCCGAGCCTCTGGCTCCCGGGACCTGTGCGCGGATTTTTACCGGGGCCCCGGTTCCGGTGGGTGCGGACTGTGTGGAAATGCAGGAAAACGCTGAGGTACAGGCCGACGGTCGTGTGGTCTTTACCCAGCCCTTGCAGGTAGGTCAGAACATTCGTCCTCAAGGGCAGGAAACTACCGTTGGTGAAGTAGTCCTGTCAGCAGGCACCCGTTTGGGGCCGATTGAGCAGGGGTTGGCAGCGTCCCTGGGGTGCGCCACGTTGCAAGTGGTGCGACGGGTCAAGGTCGCGGTGTTATCGACGGGCGATGAGCTGGTCGAGCCGGGCCAGTCGTTGGGCCCGGGCCAGATCTACAACAGTAACCGTGTATTGCTATGCAGCTGGCTGACGCGCCTGGGCTGTGAAGTAGTGGATGCGGGGATCCTCCCCGATGACTTGCCTGCAACTCGCCAGCGTCTGGGTGAACTGGGGGCGGTTGACCTGATTTTGTCCACCGGCGGCGTATCGGTGGGCGAAGCGGACTTTTTGGGTATTGCGCTGCGCGAAGAGGGCGAGCTGGCCCTGTGGAAGCTGGCGATCAAGCCGGGCAAACCCCTGACCTGCGGGCATTTTCGCGGCGTGCCGGTGATAGGTTTGCCGGGTAATCCGGCGTCGACCCTGGTGACCTTCGCGCTGCTGGCGCGGCCTTATCTGCTACGGCTTCAGGGCGTGCAAGCGGTCGAGCCGCTGAAGTTCCAGGTGCCGGCAGGCTTTGTCTGGCCCAAGCCGGGTAATCGCCGCGAGTATTTGCGTGGGCGCCTGGAGCAGGGGCGGGCAGTGATCTACCCAAACCAGAGCTCGGGCGTTTTGCGCAGTGCTGCCTGGGCCGAGGGGCTGGTGGAAGTACTCGAAGAGCACACCCTGGTTGAAGGCGACTGGGTGGGCTTTATTCCGTTGAGTGAAGTGCTGGGTTAAAAGTGTCGGACCATCTGTGGGTGCAGGCTTGCCCACAAAATCCGAGCCTTGCAGGGTACATTGTGGGAGCGGGCAAGCCCGGCTCCCACAGGTTTTGTGCCCTGTTCCAAAGGGTTTATGCCACAGGCGCCCGTCCGTACATATCGTTCAGGCGCACGATATCGTCTTCGCCCACATACTCGCCGCTTTGCACTTCGATCATCACCAGGTCAACCTCCCCGCAGTTGCTCAGCCGATGAGGGCTGCCGGGTTTGATAAAGGTGGACTCGTTGGTGTCGAGGGCAAAATCACGCTCACCATTGGTCACCTGCGCCATGCCGCTGACCACGATCCAGTGTTCGCTGCGTTGCTGATGAACCTGCAGGGACAGCGCCGCCCGGGGCTTGACTACAATGCGCTTGATCTTGAATCCCGGGCCCTCCTCGAGCACGGTGTAAGTTCCCCACGGGCGAGTCACGGTGCGGTGCAGGCGATAGGCGTCGTGGCCCTGAAGCTTGAGCGCCTGGGCGATATATTTCACATCCTGAGTGCGCCTGGCATCGGCCACCAGCAGTGCGTCCGGGGTATCGACAATAATCAGGTCATTCAGGCCGACCCCGCCCACCAGTCGCGTGGGCGAGTCGATATAGCAGTTATACACATCGTGCAGCACCGTTTCGCCAGTGCTCTGGTTGCCATTGGCGTCTGCCAGGGTCAATTCACGTACCGCCTGCCATGAGCCGATATCGCTCCAGCCCAGCTGGCAGGGCACCACGGCGACTTTGTGTGAGTGCTCCATCAGCGCGTAGTCGATGGAAATATCGGGCACCAGAGCAAAGCTCTGGCTGTCCAGTTCAAGATGGCGCTGCTGCTTGCCCTCGAACACCTGGCTGCGCTCAAGGCATTCACTCACCGCGGCCAGCACTTGGGGCGCATGACTCTTGAGTTCACGCAGCACGCTGTCGACACGCATGCAGAACATGCCGCTGTTCCACAGATGCAGGCCACCGTCGAGGTAGCTTTGGGCTGTCAGGGCGTCAGGCTTTTCGACAAACCGGGCCACTTCAAACCCGTCACTGTTCAGCATCGGGCCTTTCTCGATATAGCCAAAGCCGGTTTCGGCGCGGGTTGGCAGAATACCGAAGGTCACCAGCCAGCCCTGGTCTGCCAGTTGCCGGGCACTGTCGACAGCCAGGCCAAAGGCGCTGATGTCAGTAATCAGGTGGTCGGCGGGCAGCACCAGCAGTTGCGCATCGTCCCCATAACGTTGCGCCACCTGCAAGGCTGCTGCGGCAATGGCCGCGGCGGTGTTGCGGGCAAAGGGCTCAAGGATAAAGTCCAGTTCGACGGCTGATTCGTTCAGTGGGCGGTAATCATCCAGTGTGCGAAAAAATACGTCGCGATTGGTCACGGTCAGCAAATGGCCAACATTACCCAGGCCGATGGCGCGGCTAAAAGTCTTTTGCAGCAGGCTCTCGCCGTCGGCCAGGCACATAAAAGGCTTGGGCATGGCCTCTCGCGACACTGGCCATAGCCGGGTACCCGCGCCACCGGCGATGATGCAGGGGACCAGTGTGCTCATTTGAAACGCCTCTAGAATCATTGGATTGCGGTCAGGCGCTGAAGTCTGACGGGTTCTGTGCTTTTGATCGACCCGTGGATGTTAATTATTGAGCAAATGGGCCTTTCTGGTCTGGCTGTTGTCCAAGCAGTCAGACCGATTATGTCGAGGGATGGAACATGAGTGCAGGTAAGGCTTTTTTGATTTTGCACGGCAAGCAGGCGCTCAATGAAGACGTGCGTGCGGCCGTGGAGCAGCAGCGTGCCGCAGGCTGGGAGTTGGCCGTGCGCCTGACCTGGGAGGCCGGAGATGCTCAGCGGCTGGTACAGGAGGCGCTGGATGCCGGCTACACCCATCTGATTGCAGGCGGTGGCGATGGCACCTTGCGCGATATCTGCGAAGCCATGGCGCTGGCCGACACCGAAGCCAGCCTGGTGCTACTGCCGCTGGGGACTGCCAATGATTTTGCCCGGGCCGCTGGCGTTTCGCTGGAGCCGGCCGAGGCCCTGGCCTTGCTCGACGTACCCGCGCGCAGGATTGATCTGGGTGAGGCCGGGGGGCAGCTGTTTTTGAATATGGCTACCGGCGGCTTTGGCAGCCAGGTGACGGCCAACACCTCCGAAGACCTGAAAAAGGTCTTGGGCGGCGCTGCCTACCTGTTTACCGGGCTGTCACGATTCAGTGAATTACATGCGGCCTACGCCGAATTGCAGGGGCCGGACTTCCACTGGAAAGGCGAGTTGCTGGCGTTGGGTATCGGCAACGGTCGCCAGGCTGGGGGCGGGCAAGTGTTGTGTCCCGAGGCGCTGATCGATGATGGCATGCTTGATATCAGTATCCTGCCAGCGCCCCAGGAAATCGTCGGCACCCTGAAAAGCCTGATGACAGACGGCTGGGGGCTGGACAACCTGTTTGTCCGGGCGCGCTTGCCCTGGGTCGAAATCAAGGCCGCCGAGGGGTTGTCGATCAACCTTGATGGTGAGCCGCTGGAAAGTGACACCCTGCGATTCGCTGTTCGCAAAGGCGCCTTGAAGGTGCATTTGCCACAGGGCTCGCCGTTGCTGGGGCAATAAGTACCTGCTGGTATTTGATGGCTAACCGATATCAAGCTCCCGGGAAACCGGCCGATAAGGTCAGGCATCAAGTACCTACCCTCAGGAGTTACTCATGGCCGGCATTCTCGACACGGTAGACCAGCGCACACAACTGGTCGGTGCCAACCGACTGGAACTTCTTATGTTTCGCCTGGCAGGTCGGCAGTTATTCGCAATCAACGTGTTCAAGGTGCAGGAAGTTCTGCAACTGCCGAAACTGACCCTGATGCCACACCGCCACCCTCACGTGTGCGGCGTGGTCAATCTTCGTGGCAAAACCCTGCCGGTGATCGATCTGTCCCAGGCCATCGGCATGCGTGCCTTGGTACCGGGCCCGGACAGCACCATTATCGTGACCGAGTACAACCGCTCGGTGCAGGCGTTTCTGGTGGGCGGCGTCGACCGTATTGTCAATATGAACTGGGAGGCCATCCTGCCGCCGCCTGCCAGTGCCGGGCGTCATCACTACCTGACTGCCATCAGCAAGGTTGATGAACAACTGGTCGAGATTATCGACGTGGAAAAAGTCCTGGCTGAAATCGTTCCGTACAACGCCAAGGTCTCTCGGGAGAAGCTGGCTGATCCGATCTTTGAGCAGGTGCGCGGGCGTGAAGTGCTGCTGGTCGATGACTCCAGCGTGGCCCTGGCGCAACTGCGTGAAACCCTGTCGCAGCTGGGGATCAAGATGCATATCGCCAGTGATGGCCTCAAGGCATTGACTATGCTCAAGGCTTGGGCCGATACCGGTGTGGTCATGACCGACAAACTACTGATGATTTTCACTGATGCCGAAATGCCGGAAATGGACGGCTATCGACTGACCACTGAAATTCGCAACGACCCGCGTTTGCGCAGCTTGTATGTGGTGCTGCACACCTCGTTGTCCGGCAGTTTCAACGATTCAATGGTGAAAAAGGTCGGTTGCGACAATTTCCTCTCCAAATTCCAGCCCGACAAGCTGGTGGATGTGGTTCGTCAACGGCTGTTGCTGGATCTGGTGTCTGCTTGAAAGCCTTCATCTTTGCTTCTGTGAGCGGCTCGTATACTGTGGCTTTTTTTACCCAGCAGGGAGCCTGAGTCATGCTGCGTCTAAGCGCGCTTTATCGTTTTCCACTGAAATCCGCCAAGGGTGAAAGCCTGCCTCAGGCCCGCCTGGACAAGCTGGGGCTGGTCGGTGACCGACGCTGGATGCTGGTGGATGAAGCCAGCGGGCGTTTTCTGACCCAGCGTGCCGACCCTAAAATGAGCCAGCTGTCTGCGCTCTGGAATGCGGCGGGTGGCCTGACCTTGAATGCTCAAGGCTTTGAAGCGCTGGACGTGGCAGTGCCTGAGGTGGATAGCGATTTGCGGGGCGTGACCATCTGGCGTGACACTTTGCGGGTGCCGGATGCAGGGGATGCCGCCGCCGACTGGCTGAGCCGCTTTGTCGAAAAGCCGGTACGCCTGGTGCATGTGCCGCTGGAACGGGCGCGCACCACCGAGGCGGGCTATGGCCGTGATGATGACAAGGTCGCGTTTGCCGATGGCTACCCGCTCTTGCTGATTGGTCAGGCATCGCTGGATGATATTTCGCACAAGGTCGGGCGACCACTGGATATGCTGCGCTTTCGGCCAAATCTGGTGATCGAAGGCAGCGAAGCCTTTGCCGAAGATGGCTGGAAGCGCATCCGTATAGGCGATGTCGAGTTTCGGCTGGTCAAGTCTTGCTCGCGCTGCATCCTGACCACTGTCGATCCGCAGACCGGCGTGCGTGATGAGCTGCGTGAACCGCTGGCGACCCTGATGACCTATCGCAAACAGGAAAACGGCACCATGTTTGGCCAGAATCTGGTCAACGATGGTAACGGCGTACTGGAAGTCGGGATGCCTGTAACCATTCTGGAGTAGAACCCGCTCCACAATTTGATCCTGCAAGCATCGGGTTTTGTGTACGACACAAGACCTGTGGGAGCTGGCTTGCCTGCGATGCAGGCGCTGCGGTCTGTCAGGCGAACCGCAGTGATGCCATCGCGAGCAGGCTCGCTCCCACAATGTTCCCTGCCAAGTTTGAATTTTGTGGGTTGCCACAAACCCTGTGGGAGCAGGCTTGCCTGCGATGCAGACGCTGCGGTCTGTCAGGCGAACCGCAGTGATGCCATCGCGAGCAAGCTCACTCCCACAATGTTCCCTGCCAAGTTTGAATTTTGTGGGTTGCCACAAACCCTGTGGGAGCAGGCTTGCCTGCGATGCAGACGCTGCGGTCTGACAGGTGAACCGCAGTGATGCCATCGCGAGCAAGCTCGCTCCCACAATGTTCCCTGCCAAGTTTGAATTTTGTGGGTTGCCACAAACCCTGTGGGAGCAGGCTTGCCTGCGATGCAGACGCTGCGGTCTGTC